>JBCCUY010000345.1:0-3651 GCA_039196145.1 Bacteroidota bacterium | reverse complement strand
CGGAAAATGATCTTGGACGTTTAAAATTGGATGTCGTTCTTGAAAAGTTGGAGAAGCAAAACTCGGAGACCATTTTTAAACCTTTCGATACATTTTTAACCAAACAAAATGCGCTGGCGATTATTCAGGATTTTGATGTTGTGGTTGATGCCACGGATAATTTCCCCACCCGATACCTTATAAACGATGCCTGTGTAATACTGGACAAGCCATTTATTTATGGAGCTTTGCACGGTTTTGAAGGCCACCTGAGTGTTTTCAATTATGGGAGTGGGCCAACCTATCGGTGCTTGTATCCTTCAATGCCAGCACCAGAAGAAGTCCCCGATTGTAATAATAATGGAGTCTTGGGTGTTGTCCCTGGAATTATCGGGACCCTTCAAGCTTTAGAAACCGTAAAAGTGGTTACAGGTATTGGTGAAGTGCTTTCAGGTGAATTGATGGTGTTTGATGGTTTAACACAGCGCATGTCAAAAATGAATTTTAAGACCGTGGACCATAACAAGGAAATAAAGGAACTTCAGGAGTTCTATGATCTACTGGACTGCGCCATTGTAGCAACAATTGAACCCGAAGCTTTTCAGGAAATCAGAAGGAATCAGGAAATTACCTTGGTGGATGTAAGATCTTCCCAAGAGTTTTACGCAGGTCATCTGCCAGAAGCTGAACATATTCCGTTAAATCAAATTGACCAATGGAATATGCCGGTTCCAAAGAACAATAAAGTTTATCTTGTTTGTCAATCAGGGAAGCGGAGCAATATCGCTGCAAAGCAATTACAGCCCATTTATCCCAATATTGAGTTTTGTTCTATTTTGGGTGGCATGAATAAAATACTTCCCCTAGCAACCGACGTTCAATGATTCCATTTGAAACTGCCTTCGAAAAGGTCATGGGTTACTCTACGGACTATGGAACTGAATTGATTCCAATGGAAAATTCTTCAGGAAGGGTTTTGGCAGAGACTATTGTCGCAGACCGTGACTTTCCTCCTTTTGATAGGTCAACCAAGGATGGCATAGCTGTTAAATTTACAAATCACGTTGCTCCTGGCCAGGTTTTTCCAATATCTGGATTGGCTCAAGCAGGAAGTCCGCAGCAAGAACTATTGGATACTTCCAGTTGTATAGAGGTAATGACAGGGGCAATGCTTCCCAAAGGAGCCGATACCATAATCATGTATGAACATGTTTCAAAATCGGAAGATGGGAAATCGTTTGCATTAGAACGTGAGGTGCAGAAAGGACAAAATATTCATTATCAAGGTAGTGATACTCGGGAAGGAGGAGGGTTACTTTTACCCGGAGTAGTAATTGGAGCCTCAGAAATTGGAGTATTGGCGTCTGTAGGGAAGCCCATGGTCCTAGTGAAAAAACTACCTCGAGTCGCTGTTGTCTCTACTGGTAATGAGTTGGTAGATGTGGATCAAACCCCAAAACCCTATCAAATTAGAAAGTCCAACGTTCACAGTTTACAAGTCCTTCTAAGAAATGAGCATATTAAAGCTGATAAATTTCATTTTCAAGATAGCCTTGAGGAACTGATCCAAGAATTACAGTCGATTTTGGACAATTATGATGTTGTGCTACTAAGTGGAGGAGTTTCCAAAGGAAAGTTTGATTTTTTACCGGAAGCTTTTGAAACATTGGGCGTTTCAAAAGTATTCCATAAAGTACTCCAGCGTCCAGGAAAACCTTTTTGGTTTGGTAAACACGAAGAGACAAAGACGCTATTGTTCTCCTTTCCTGGCAATCCGGTTTCTACCTATGCCAACTATCATATCTATTTTGTGCCATGGCTTAACAAAACTTTGGGAGTGCAAGCACCGGGTTTTGATGTATTTTTAGAAGAAGCTCTGGAGAATACTTTGGACTTGACCCTTTTTATAGGTGTCTCAACCCGTTTGAAAAAGGGCAAGCTCATCGCAGAAAAGATTTCTACAACAGGTTCTGGGGATTTATTGGCCTTGGCTCGGTATGATGGGTTTATTACAATTCACCCGGGTCAAAAGGTTGAAAAAAATGGACTAGTACCGTTTGTGCCGACCAAATCTATGTGAAATGACACATGAATTAAAACATATCATCCAACAATTTGAAAGCCGGAAACAAAAGGGGGCACGAGCAGTCCTAGCTACCGTTGTTGCACTGGATGGTTCATCATATAGAAGGCCAGGAGTGCGAATGCTATTGTTTGATAACGGCGATAGGGTCGGAGCAGTCAGCGGTGGTTGCGTGGAAAAGGAAGTTTGGCGACAGGCAGCGTCCGTTTTGTCATCCCGAACATCCAAAATCATGGTGTATGATGGACGATACCGTTTAGGTTGTGAAGGAATACTTTATATTTTACTGGAATTGTTTGATCCTAGTACCGCTTTTTTATCTGCGTTTTGGGATACCGTTCACCATAGAAGAAAGTTTAACATTATTTCGTTTTTTAAAAAGGAATTGAGTGAGAGTTCAGGATACCAAACGGCTGTTGATTTTGGATCGGGCTTGCTGCCTATAAACCAATTGGAGAAAAAATCAACCGATGGTTTATCCTGTTTTAAGCAGGAAATGCATCCTTGTTTTCAACTTTTGATCATTGGGGCGGAGCATGATGCCGTTCAATTGTGCAAATATGCCTCCCTCACCGGATGGGAGGTGACGGTGGTGGCCAACCCAAAGGAGGAAAAATCAGAAGCCGATTTTCCCGGAATCCAACGCTTGGTAAATGTGGATCCTGAGCTTTTTCAGCCAGAGGTGGATTCCCATACGGCGGTGTTGATCATGACCCATAGCTTTGTCAAGGACCTCCAGTTTTTAATGGCCCTCCAAAACCAGAACTGTGCTTATCTAGGACTTTTAGGTCCGCTTAGAAGGCGTGAAAAACTCTTTGATGAGCTCCTGGAAAGAAACCCAGAAATTTCCGAGCAGTTTTTGGACCAAGTCCATGGTCCTGCTGGATTGGATATTGGTGCCGAAACTCCCGAAGAAATAGCGATTTCCATTGTGTCAGAAATACTGGCTGTGGTAAACAAAAAGGAACCCTCCTTGCTCAAGCATAAAATGGGGCGTATACATACCTAGACCATGTCTTCTGAAATCCATGCTATAATTCTTGCGGCAGGCGCTTCTACCCGAATGGGCGACACCATAAAACAATTGTTGCCTTGGAAAGATGGCACTCTGCTGGGAACAGCAATAGAGCGAACTACAAAGGTGGCGGATAAATCTCTAGTGATTTTAGGCTCAAACGAGGAGGCTATAAGGCCTTCACTCCCCAGTTCATCGGAAATTGTTGTTAATCCTAATTGGCAAAAAGGAATGGGAAGTTCGATTTCTTGTGGGATTGGACATATTTTAAAATCTGGTTATAATCCAGACGGTATAATCATACTATTACCGGACCAGCCCTTTATGGATAGTGATTTTCTCCTTCAAATGAAATCTCTATTTCTTCTGGGAAAACATAAGATTGTAGCCACCAATTATGGAACTAATGCTGGTGTACCGGCTATTTTCGACCGTTCGCTGTTTTCAGAATTAACAAGACTTGATAAGGATTTCGGTGCTCGGGAAATTATCAAAAAGCACAAAAAACAAGTTTTGGCAATAAACCCAGAAGGTCGGGAAGTTGACATTGATACACTTATAACATATAATCAAT
>JBCCUY010000344.1:0-3667 GCA_039196145.1 Bacteroidota bacterium | reverse complement strand
TTTCAACCCCACCTTTGTAGACGTTCAAAGTTATCTTACCTACCGATTTTCAAATAGGTTTCATCTTAGTTTTCTGGGCACCTATTCCGTGAATGATTATAAAAATGAACCATTGACCCGCCAGACGAATTTTGGGACCCTGAACGAGCCAAGAGCCCTAGTAGTCTTTTACGAAGGGCAGGAAAACAATAGATACGACAGCGGGCTTGCCGCTTTAAAGGCTGATTTTGTTGTTAATGACCATACCAAGTTATCCCTGACCTCTTCCTTATATCATACCCAGGAGGAGGAGTTTTCGGATATTATCGCCTCCTATGAGTTGGGTGAGGTGAACACCAATCTTGGAAGCGAAAACCTCGGTGAGATAACCAACCCAAGAGGGGTTGGGTCCCAATTTAACCGGGCCAGAAACCAACTGGACGCTCTTATTTTTAATTTTAAACATAGTGGCATCTATAAAAAGGGCGCCTCCACTATAGAATGGGGAGCGAAGTTCACCCACGAGGATATCAGGGACCAATTACGTGAAGCCGAATTTATAGACTCCGCTGGTTTCTTCCTAAGGCCCTTTGAACCAGCATTTGAGAACAACCAGCCCGAGGAGCCATTTACCGGTGACCTAGTGGCCTTTGAAAGCGCGCAAGCTACCAATTTTGTTACAACCAGCAGGGTATCTGGGTTTGTTCAGTATAGCAGGCAAGCAAAGTTGGGCAATCACAACATTTATTATAATCTAGGACTTAGGGCGCAGCATTGGACGTTGAGCGGTGAAGGATTCAACACCAATTCGCAGACCTTGATAAGTCCAAGGGCACAATTTTCCTTGAAGCCCGCTTGGGAAGAGGATATCCTCTTCCGCTTTGCGGTTGGAAGCTACCAACAACCCCCTTTTTATAGGGAATTAAGAGATATTACCGGAAACATAAATCCAGAGGTTGAAGCACAAAAATCAGTTCATTTTGTGCTTGGAAGTGAATATAGTACGATACTTTGGGAGCGACCTTTTACGCTTATAGGGGAGGCCTATTACAAGGATATGACTAATATCAATCCTTACACGGTGGAAGATGTGCGGGTAAGGTATGCAGCCCGAAACAATGCCTCGGCTTATGCCTATGGGCTCGATTTTCGACTTACAGGTGCCTTTGTGCCTGGGGCCCAGTCCTGGGTCAGTGTTGGTTTCCTAAAAACCGAAGAAAACAGAAGCAATAGAGGATATATTGCCAGACCAACGGACCAGCGTTTGAAACTGGGTGTTCTTTTTCAGGATTACATCCCCAACATCCCCAATTTAAAGCTCTATCTTAATCTTGTATACAATACGGGGGTTCCCGGAGGCTCCCCAAATGAGGCAGACCCCTACGATTTTCAGAATAGATTAAGAGATTACAGGAGGGCCGATATGGGAATTTCATATATTTTTGCCGATAGAAAAAATCAGTACCCAGAAGGACATTGGTTGCATCGGTTCAAAGAGTTCAGTGTAGGCTTTGAAATATTCAATATGTTCAACAACCTGAATTCCATAACCAATACATGGGTCAGGGACGTGGACACAAGAAACCAGTTTGCAGTACCAAATTTCCTGACAGGTAGGGTCCTTAACGTAAAGTTTGGGGTGCGGTTTTAAACTGTTTGAATGAAAAGAATACTGTTGCTTTTTGCATTTTTGCTCGCCTTGACAGCGTCAGCGCAAAAAAATATATACGAAAATAGACGGTTTGACGAATTGAGCATGGATCATGAAGAATTGGCCATTATTCCGTTCATCGCCAATCTAGACCTTAAAAGGAACGTAAATCGGAATGAA
This sequence comes from Bacteroidota bacterium, assembly GCA_039196145.1. Lineage (GTDB taxonomy): Bacteria > Bacteroidota > Bacteroidia > Flavobacteriales > Flavobacteriaceae > Flagellimonas. The sequence continues at coordinate 1,857 of JBCCUY010000344.1, read as the reverse complement.
CTTAGGGAATTGGCCCAAAAGGAAGGTTATGCCGTTCAAAATGCGCTAGAAACCTATTTTTCCAAACGAAAAAAACGAAAAAAGTTCAATGTCGATTTTCAGAATATCGAAGATACCAATGCCATTCTTGCCCAAAATGGGATTTCTTATGAAAACTTGGACATCCACACCATCAAAGAACTGTGCAAGATACTGGAGGTAGATGGTATTATCAGTGGCAACCTGAATCTAAATATCCTATTGTCCGAGGGTGTACCCACAGATTTCAATCTCTTCGATTATTTTAGTGGCGATGCCAACTACGGAAGGATTGGGGTTAAGGTAAGTGATGGAGATTCTGGTAAACTCCTATGGAAATACGAAAAGGCCATCACCAAAAAAACCGGTAAAAATACTACGGAACTCATTGACAAAATGATGAGACTAGCTTCTAGAAAGTTCCCTTACGACAAGGAGAAAAAACAACGGAAAAAACGGAATTAACCCGCTGCAAATTCTTTAAGCACACCAATGGTGTAATCCAGCTCCTCTTTAGTGTTGTATTTAGAGAATGAAAACCGGATGGACGGTTTTTCCAACTCCTCGGTGGGCAACAGCTCAGTAAGTACGTGTGAACCCATGCTACTCCCTGACTGACACGCGCTTCCCTTAGAACAGGCTATTCCCTTCATATCCAAATGGAAAAGTAGAATAAGGCCTTGTTGCTTGTCAAAGGGTAAACGTACATTGGCCAAGGTGTAGGTGCTTTTAGTGGCATCTCCAGAATGACCATTGAACTCTACCGTAGGAATGGCCTCTTTGATTTGTTTCAAAAAATAACTTTTCAAGTCTTTAACATATGCCATCTCCTCTTCCAAGTGCTCATAGGACCGTACAAAAGCTTCCTCCAAACCTACAATGTTATGAAAAGGCTCCGTTCCTGCTCTAAAGCCCCGTTCCTGGGAACCACCAAAAATCATAGGCTTCAAGCCAGAGTTTTTTCGGATAAACGCAAAGCCTATACCCTTTGGTCCATGAAATTTATGCGCTGCGGCCGTAAAGAAGTCCACATGGGTTTCCTGAACATCCCAAGGGTAATGGCCCACGGACTGCACCGTATCGGAATGGAACAAGGCACCGTGCTCCTTGCACAGTGCTCCAATAGCGTCAATGTCGACAATGTTCCCAATCTCGTTGTTAACATGCATTAGGCTGACCAATTTCTTTGATCCGTCCTTCTGGAGCAACTCGGTCAAATGATTCATATTTGGGTTTCCATAGGAGTCCAAATCCACAAACCACAAAGCTATGCCATACTCCTTTTCCAGTTCTTCAGCCGTATGCAAAACCGCATGGTGCTCAATCTTGGATGTAATAATAGTCTTTACCTGCAAATCACGGACCGCACACCGTAAAATCATATTATCCGCTTCCGTACCTCCCGAGGTAAAAATGATTTCCGAAGGTTGCGCATTCAAGGTCTTTGCAATGGTCTTCCTGGCCTTTTCAACGGCGGTCTTTGCCGATCGCCCGTAGCTATGGGTAGAGGAAGGGTTTCCATAAAAATTGGCAAGGGCATCTTGCATTTTAGCAATTACCTCATCCCTGACCCGGGTTGTGGCAGCATTATCCAAATACACTTTTTGCATGACTTAGCTATCATTTAAAACAAGGTCAAAAATAGGTGAAATAAAGTTAATTTCTTTTAAAGTCCTTACCCTGTTTTCGGTATTAAAATGGAATTGCTTTAACTTTGGCGAATGAGAAAATTTTGCTTCCCAATTCTTTGCGCCTTGCTCCTTACCGCCTGCAGTGATGGAGATTTGCAAGTAGACACTATAGATTTTGATTCCGCCACACTTCAATTTTGTGATGACC
>JBCCUY010000343.1:0-3678 GCA_039196145.1 Bacteroidota bacterium | reverse complement strand
GCTGGTTCTCCAAGAGGGTTTCTGCCACACAGCACCAGTGGGACAAGTCTGAAGTCAGTTTTAAGGATGGGAGTTCTTGCAAGTATGTCTTGCAGACATGCGCAGCAAAGGGAAACCTGGACCGGTGCGTCTCATGGGCAATGCGAATACCGGTTTCTTCCTCTATCTCTTGTGCAAGCGTAATCAGTTCCCTATTCTGCTCAAAGGAAAAGAAGTCTCGTCCAGTATGTGAGTTAATGAGTAAGGGGTTCGACTCGACCAAATTGTGCAAATGGCGTTTGTACTCTTCGCTATGCTTTTCAAAATCCGTTTCCTGTGTTTGCCAATGCTGTCCCACAAATTCCAGCTCATAATCGTTAAGCATGGCCACGATTTCTTCCTTTTCCTGACCAAAAGGCAAATCAATTTCCACCCCATGGTAACCATGTTCTTTGACCTTGCTCAAGAACACTTCCCATTCCAAGTGGGCACTCCCCCACCTTGGGTAAATCCATTTTAATTTCATAGACTATTTATTCCTTACTTTTCTTTCTCCGGTATGATCCACCCCTTGCTCCCGTTCCAACTGAATCATCGCCTTAGGCCTGAAATTAAGAATTAATGCGCGCCTATGCGAATCAGTGGTGTTGCCTTTGCTAAAATGCAAGGTAAAGCCATCATGAAAGGTACAGCCTCCGGGTCTTAAGGGGACACATTCTGCATTTTTATCATCCACTTCGCAATGCAGGGCACCACCTTCTGTGTAGTACTTATGGGGTAAAATGGTATCCCCTTCTTTGGAAATAAACCACATACAGCCGTTCTGTTCATATACCTCATCCAGGGCAATCCAACAACTGGCCGACCGCTTGTCGGGCATCTTAATCCAATAGGCTGCATCCTGATGCCAAGGTGTAGGTGTATTGGTATATGGAGCTTTGTTGATCAACATATCAAAATCGAGCTCCATATCTTCACCGAGGATATCCTTTACATGATCTAAGGCGAGTTGGTAGGAAATGGTAGCAGCCAATTTAGGTTCGATCATGCTGGGCCGCATAATCTGGGTTATTTTTTCAACGGCACCACCTTCTCCCCCACCCAAGTCACTGCGCAATCCCATAGTACGTTCTTTATCCTGAAGTAATTCATCATATAAAATCCTTAGATTTTCTACTTCTGAATTGGGAATCAAACGATCCAGTTTTGCGTATCCGTTTTTTAGAAATAACTCTTTCATCTGTCGAGGGGTTTAAACTTGATGTTTCAAATTAAATGGGAATTCCGCAAAAAGTCTTCTAAATTTGTACGACCTTACTTTTTTGTACAAATTCATGCAAAATCAAACAAATAAACGCAAGGTTTTTCACCTCCCCAAGTTTGGCTACCCAAGATTTGTAAGTCTTGGGCATTACCATTATCACAGCGTGGAACCCATACTTGAAGCCCACCGGCATGAAGATGTTTTGGAAATATGTTTTTGTATTAGGGGTCAACAACATTACGAATTGGGAAATCAACTACTCAAAGTAAAGGGTAACGATATTCTCATTGTTCCACCCAATCAGGACCATAGTTCTGGTATTTATCCTGAAGATATTGGGGAATTGTACTGGCTTCAAATCCATATGGACCACAAAAAAGGTCCACTTTTCAATCTGCCCAAAGATCAATCGGATTATCTCGTTACTTCACTTAGGGATAATGCCGGATATATTTTTAGAGGTGCTTTGGGCCTAAAAGGACTCTTACAAAAACTGGTACTACAACTTGAAAGGGAACAATCCATGCTGGTTCAGCTTTCCACCAACCAACTCCTGGTTCAATTACTTTTGGAAACACTGGAATTGTCCAAAGCCACACCAACCCTGGTCCCTTCGGAAAGATTTAAGGTCGTTAATGATTTTATTGCCGCAAATCTGCATCGGATTATCTATGTGGATGAGCTGGCCGAACTGATCAATTTTTCCACTGCTTATTTTAAAAGCTGGTTTAAGCAGCACTTTGGGGCACCGCCCAAAGCCTATATAAACCGACTAAAAATTGAACGAGGTAAAGAAGAATTACTAAAAACCAACTCTATAACCGAAGTAGCCTACAATTTGGGGTTCAGTTCGTCCCAATACTTTGCCACCACCTTTAAAAAGTTCACTGGAATGTCACCCAAACGGTTTAGGGCGCAAATGGAAAAAGGCTAGACACGGACAATCTTGGCTCCTATGGCTCGTAAACGCTCGTCAATATTCTCGTAGCCCCTATCTATCTGCTCAATATTGTTGATGGTGGAGGTCCCTTTGGCAGACAAGGCCGCGATCAAAAGTGAAACTCCAGCCCGAATATCCGGGGACACCATGTTAGTGGCCTTAAGCGTTGATTTGAAATCATGACCTATCACGGTTGCCCTATGGGGATCACAAAGAATGATCTTGGCACCCATGTCCAGCAGTCTATCCACAAAGAACAAACGGCTCTCAAACATTTTTTGATGGATGACCACCTCACCTTTGGCCTGTATGGCAACCACAAGTAAAATACTCAAAAGGTCTGGGGTTAAACCTGGCCAAGGTGCATCCGCAATAGTCAAAATAGATCCATCAATATAACTCTGAACCTCATAGCCGTTTTCATGTTTGGGAATATAGATATCGTCTCCCCTTCGCTCCAATTGGATTCCCAATTTTTGGAACGCATTGGGAATCTGTCCTAAATCATCCCAGCTAACATCCTTAATGGTCAATTCGCTACGGGTCATGGCGGCCAGACCAATCCAACTACCGATTTCAATCATATCAGGTAGCATGGTATGTTCGGTACCTCCCAATTCCTCTACTCCCTCTATGGTCAACAAATTGGAACCAATACCAGAAATTTTCGCACCCATCCGGTTGAGCATCTTACACAATTGTTGCAGGTAAGGTTCACATGCGGCATTGTAAATGGTCGTAGTGCCTTCCGCAAGTACAGCTGCCATCACAATGTTGGCGGTTCCTGTTACGGATGCCTCATCCAAGAGCATATAAGTGCCTTTTAACTTCTCCGCTTCAACCCCGTAGAAATACTCTTCTCGGTTATACCGGAACTTGGCACCCAACTTTATAAATCCTTCAAAATGGGTATCCAGGCGGCGGCGGCCAATCTTGTCACCTCCTGGTTTTGGGATATATCCTTTTCCAAATCGGGCCAAAAGTGGTCCAACTAACATTATAGAACCTCTTAAGCCACGACCATCCTGTTTGAATTGGTCGGTCTGGAGGTATTCCAAATTGACATCATCCGCCTTAAAGGTGTAACTGCCCTTGCCTTTTTTCTGGATTTTTACGCCCAAGTCCTCTAAAAGCGCAATTAGCTTATTGACATCAACGATGTCCGGAATATTGTTTATGGTAATTTTTTCTGCTGAAAGCAGTACCGCACAAAGAATCTGAAGTGCCTCGTTCTTTGCTCCTTGGGGCGTAATCTCACCATGTAACTGGTGTCCACCCTCTATTCGAAATGTTCCCATGGATTCCTATGGAATTTAATACCTTTTTTTACCCCTGTTGTTTCGCTGTCCCTTTTTATTGCTTCCGCCGTTTCTGTTGGATTTGGATAGGCGATTCTTAAGGAACTGCCCGCTATCGGTAAGTGTTTCTCCATCAGGGGCCAAATCTATTTGCCCATCACTAAGTTCCTTCAAATGTGCAAATATTGCGCTGTCCT
>JBCCUY010000342.1:0-3679 GCA_039196145.1 Bacteroidota bacterium | reverse complement strand
TTTCCATGGTAAGTCCCTCAAAGTAGACTTTGTCCTTTTCCAAGGCCACCAGCTTAAAGTCAACGGTCTCTTCCTTGGTTTCCCATCCGCTTAAGTCACCATTGAAATGTTTGAGTTGTAAAATCAGCGTGGAATCTAGTTGCTGGATATGCCCAAGTTCATAAAAGGTCACCTTACCCTCATGTACCATCTTAAATGAGAACATCATGGAGCCTCCCAGTGGAGGACTCCAGATTTCTTCAGCAATTCCGCCCAAGGCGTTTCCTCGCCAATGCCCTTCAATCCAGCCTAGGTCATCCAAGGAAGCATTTGGGGAAGTCTCCCCGGCCTTAAGTTGTTTTGTGTTTTGTGCGCAGAGCAGTCCACTACCCAAAAGAAAAAGTACAATAAAAGTTCTCATAAGATATTCCCTTTTCTTTCCATGACGATTGAAAGGGACCTATTTGGACAATTCAAATTTAATATTGACAGAGGTCTCGACTTTTATTTTCTCAAAACCGATATCCAAAGGCTCGGCCTCGGTCATGTCAACGGCCATGGTCTTCATTTCCATTCTCGATTGGTTGTATCTTGGGTAATAGGGTGTGGAGGTGTCCAAAATATGGATGGCCGCCCCAACTTTTTGTCCTAGCGGGGAGGTAAGTGCTTCCGCCTTCTTTTTGGCTTTGGCCACGGCTTTGGTCTTCAGTTCCAGTTCCAAGGCCTCCATTTTGGAATATTCCGTCTTTTCCAGGTAGGTGTTGGCAATCCCTAATTTTTCAAGGGCCATTAGTACTTCTCCTGCCTCTTTGCCAGAATACACCAAAAGCGAGTATTGCTTGCTTTTGAGTACATCTTTTTGGCGAAGAAAATATTTCTTAAAGTTGCTGCTCAAGTCCTTGATGACCAACTGTTTTTCCAAATCGATGCCCAAGCTTTTTAGACTGTTGGCCATTTTGTTCTCCTGCTCTTCCACCGATTTTTTTCCTTTGGAATCCTTTTCTTGGATGGTAATGTTCAAATAGATTTTGTCTGGGGATACCAGGGTGTCCACCCGGGCTGAGGTTTCCAGATAAGGAATATCCAGAAAATTCTTGGACTGTGCGTATGTTGTCATAGTAAATGCCGTAAATAATAAAAGAATAAGTGTTTTTTTCATCATATGTTTTTTGAGGTGGATGCAACTTCCATTCCAAAATTACGCTTTAAAGGATGAATCGCGTACAATAAGGTTGGTTTTGATTTCGATGGTTTTGGAGAACATGTCTTCCTTGGGATTTTCAATTTCGTCGATAAGATATTTTACTGCAGTCCTCCCGATTTTGTTTCCCGGTTGATCAACCGTAGTGAGGGAGGGGTTGATGATGGTGGAACTGGCCGAATTGCTAAAACCAACCACCGCAATTTCTTCTGGAATCTTCACCTTGAACTTGTTCAAGGCCTTGATCACGCCAATGGCCGCACTATCTGTAATGGCAAAAATGGCATCGGGTCGTTTTTTAAGACTCAAAAGAATATTGGCCATCATCCGACCCTTGGTCAGGGAGATGTCCTCGGTGCTGAGTACAATTTTTTCGTCCACAGGAATTTGGTATTCCTTTAAGGCCCTGAGATACCCTTGATATCTTTTTTCAGAATTATAGGAACCTTCGGTTTCCTTAATAATGGCGATACGCCTTTTACCGGTATTGATTAAATGCTCCACCGCGTTATAGGCAGCCTCTTCTTCATTGATGACCACCTCGGTACAGGGAATTTTACCCGAAACCTTGTCGAACATGACCAAGGGTAAACGGTGCATTACCTTCAAGATTTCATCCACTGATTTGGTCTTTCGGGACAACGCCATCAACACCCCATCTACCCCAAACTGCACCATGGTACGTAGCATCTCTGACTGCTTTTTTTCGTCGTTCTTGGATTCCGAGATAATCACCCGATAGCCCAAATTCTCACCTTCCTCCAAAATCCCTTTTAAAATGGTAGTGGTAAAATAATGGGAGATGTTAGGAACTATAACCCCCAGAATATGCGTCCTATGACTCCTAAATCCACTGGCGAACAGATTGGGAACGTAATTGTGTTTGTCGGCCAAAGTCCTTACGCGTTCCTTGGTTTCCCAGCTGATATCCGGATGGTCATTTAGGGCTCGGGATACGGTGGAAATGGAAAGGTCCAGTGTCTTTGCCAATGCTTTCAAAGTGATGTTCTGCTTCTTTTTCATGGTGCCATGTGGTGAAGGAAAGCCAAAATAAGAAAATAAAGTGGTTCGCAAACGTTTTCGCAAACGTTTGCATAGGAAATTCTCAAAAATTTGGTAAAATCATTAAGGTATTCAAATAATTTTAGCCTGTTGTTGACAAAAACATAATATAACTCAAAAACGTCTAACTAATTACTTAATGATTATGAAAAAATTAGTCTTTGCGATAATAACCCTTTTATGTTTTGGGACGGCTATCGCGCAAACCGAGATTACAGGAAACGTGAAGGATGAGGGAGGAGTCCCTATTCTTGGGGCGAATGTGCTGATCATGGGTTCCACAGAGGGAACCACTACGGACTTTGACGGCAATTTTCTATTGACCACGGATTTGACCGGGAGCCAAACTATTCGAATTTCTTTTGTGGGCTTTACCGCAGTTGAAAATACAGTGGATTTGAACGGGTCAGCTATTACGCTAGACATTGTGTTGCAGGAAAGTGGTCAACAATTGGATGAAGTTGTAATCACGGCCTCCAGCACCTTTAGGTCGCAGAAACAGGCACCCTTATCCATCAGTTCAAAAAAGATGGCAGAGATTACCAAACTCTCCGCCAATAGCCAGGCAGATATCTTAAGAACTGTTCCGGGGATCACCGCAGAAGGTGGTGGTGGTGAAACGGCCACGAATTTGTTTGTAAGAGGTCTCCCTTCGGGCGGACAATATGTGTTTAACCCCTTGCAATATGACGGAATGCCGCTTATTAGTTCCTTTGGATTAAATTCCTCAGCGCACGATGTGTATGCCAGGCCTGATATTGGCTTCAAAGGCGTTGAATTTGTTAGAGGTGGTGCCGCTATCTTATATGGAGCTGGATCCGTTGCAGGGATTATCAACTATACCAGTAAAACTGGAGACACCAACCCAGGAAATACTATCAATGTGGAATGGGGCCATGGAGACCGTCTAAAAACAGATTTCTATAGTGGAGGCCGTTTAGGTGGAGAGGATTCCAATACCTTTTATGCCTTTACCGGTTTCGTAAGAACGGATCAAGGCCCATTGGATACGGGACTGTCCACTAGAGGGGTCCAGTTTCGGGGAAATATCAAAAAGCGCTTTGAGCGGGGAACTTTTACCGTACATGCCCAATTTATAAATGACCGGGCGCAGTTTTATCTGCCTTTACCCTTAAGTGCGGATAGGGAGAGAATCAATGGTAATGACGGGGAACCTGTACAACAATTGCTGTCTGGTCAATTGGAAGAAACCTCCTTCCTAACTGCCGGTGGTGTTTACGAGAGTCCCATTGAAGATGGGGTCTTTACCAAAGGGGGCTATGTTATGGGGGATTTCTCCTATAATTTTTCTGATAATCTTAGATTTAAATCCAAAATTAGGTATGCCAACTACGAACATAATTTTGCGTTGTACGTAGGAGGAAACGGTGATAACGGGAATCCAATTTCCTTGAACAACTATGTGGAAAGTGTAGC
>JBCCUY010000341.1:0-3719 GCA_039196145.1 Bacteroidota bacterium | reverse complement strand
TACACGGATTTTTTGCCCAGTAAGGTCTTCCGGAACCATTACCGGCTCCTTTTTCGTATAAAAACTGCGACTTCCCGCATCGTAGTAGCCCAAACCTTTTAGCCAATACTTTTTGGCACCGTCCAGAAGTTCCTTGCCAATGGGACCATCGAGGACCTTGAATGTGTGCTCCCGGTCGCGAAACAGATATGGCAGACCAAGGACCCTCATCTCAGGAGAAAAATTTTCCATTACCGCAGCTGAAACCTTGGTCATTCCAAGACTACCGATTTGGAGGAGCTCCAGGCATTGTCTCTCGGAGCCCAATTGTTGATTGGGATAGATTTCCATTGTCAGTGCACCCTTGGAATTCCTTGACAGTTCCTCGGCCATGAATACCATGGCCTTATGAACTGGATGACTTGTGTCAAGTCCATGCCCCAATTTTATCGACCTTGCACTCTCCGTTCCATTGCATGACAGCAATATCAGTGGAAAGAGTATGGTCAGGAACTTATTTTTCATGGATTTATGCTTTATATATTCTTAATAGTGTCAATGACATTCCTGACATTGGATTCCAGTTTGCCATAATCCCTGTTCTTCACAATTTCTCTGGATATCAATTTGGAACCCATTCCAACACAGGTCACTCCCGCATCAAACCAAGCCTTCAAATTTTCCCTTTCCGGGGAAACACCTCCGGTGGGCATGATCGAGGTCCACGGTTGTGGGGCTTTTATCGCCTTGACAAAGTCGGGGCCGTAGATGCCCCCTGGGAACAATTTTACTATTTCACAGCCCAGTTCTTCGGCCCTGGCAATTTCGGTAAGGCTTCCGCAACCTGGTGACCACAGGACCTTCTTCCTATTACAGGCCCGCGCAATATCCTCCCTCAATACCGGAGTGACAATAAAGTTGGCTCCAAGGGCCATATATAGGCTTGCCTGTCCAGCATCGGTAACTGATCCAACACCTAATATCATCCCTGGAAGTTCTTCCAAGGCGTATTTATTGAGTTCACCGAACACTTGGTGCGCAAAGTCCCCACGGGCTGTGAACTCTAACAATCTGCCCCCTCCATCGTAACAGGCCTTGAGGATATTTTTCCCCAGTTCTATATCGGAATTGAAAAATAGGGGTACCAACCCTGTGTTTTCCATCGCCTTTACTACTTGTAATCTTGAATATTTTGGCATTGTAATGGTTTTAATTGAATCAGAAGGTTACCTGGCCACACGTCCGGAAGCATCCCCTCCCATTAATTTCTCGACCTCTGCAACGGTCACCAAATTGGCATCGCCCTTGATGGTATGTTTTAGACAAGAGGCGGCCACTGCAAAATTCAATGCATTTTGGTCATCTTGGGGGTATTTCAACAGTCCATATATCAATCCTCCCATAAAGGAATCACCTCCACCGACCCTGTCGACTATGTGCGTAATTTGGTATTGTGGGGATTCATACATGGTCTTGCCGTCGTACAGCACCCCTGCCCAAGTATTATGGGAGGCCGAAATGGACCCCCTTAATGTGGTAATGACCTTTTTTGCCTTGGGGAACTTTTCCATCATCTGCTCACATACCGATAGAAAGGCCTCGGCCTTAACATTATGTCCTTCCGTTTGGACGCTGATACCTTCCGGTTTTATGCCGAAATGCATCTCGGCATCTTCCTCATTTCCCAGGACAATGTCACAGTATGAGGTCAGCTCGGTCATGATCTCTTCTCTTTTGGCATCATCGCAGTACTTCCACAGCTTGGCCCTATAATTTAGGTCGGTCGATATGGTAACGTTCTTTTCACTGGCCACTTTTAAAGCTTCAAGACAGGCATCGGCCGCTCCCTGTGAAATCGCAGGGGTTATTCCTGTCCAATGGAACCAGTCAACATCCTCAAAGACTTTGTTCCAATCCACCATTCCAGGTCTGATTTCGGCCATTGCCGAATGGGCCCTATCATAGACCACTTTGCTTCCACGGCTTACAGCACCCGTTTCAAGGAAGTAAATTCCCAATCTGTCCCCGCCCCAGACAATTTTATCCGTGCCGACCCCTCGTTTGCGCATTTCCATCATTGCACATTGTCCAATATCGTTTTTTGGCAGACGTGTGACAAAACTTACGTCAACACCGTAATTGGCCAATGAAACCGCCACATTGGATTCACCACCTCCATAAATCACATCAAAACTATTGGCCTGTGAAAATCTTAAAAACCCCGGAGGTGCTAACCTCAACATAATCTCTCCAAAAGTTGCTACCTTATTCATTTCATGATTTGATATTAGTTAAAACACTTTAATCCTAATCGATTGTTAGGTTGTACAAGTAGAGCTTGTTTTTGTAATGTAAAACTCGAAAAATATTTAACTGTAAAAGGGGACAATTCACCTTAAAACGGGGTACAAATGACCATCATGAATCACAAAAAAGATAATTGGTTGAAACCTAGCTTTAAGATGCATGAATTATTCTAAAATTTGTAAAACATTATTTGTAGTGAATCAATTTTTAACAAACTTCATTGACACAGTTAATTTTAGGTAAGTGAAAAACTGATTCAAACTGATCGCAGGCCCAAGAAAAAGAGAATAGTAAGTGCAATAAATGTGTCAACTTGTTTAAACGTTTGTTTTTGGCAATGCGCTATTTTACATCTCCATCGAAAAATCTCATCCGTATTCTTTTGATACATTTGTATCGTTCCACTCAACATAAAAAGTAGGATTGTAGTCAAAGTTAGTCAAGACTGAAAACAATCTTTTTTGCAATTAGCGCAAAGGTTTCGTAAACTAGTAAGTGTTAAGGTTCAAGGAAAAATACAACCGCCTCCTTCGCCTTAGCCCATTTGGAAGAAGCAACTTGAGAAAAAAAATAGAAACGTATTTTGCTTGATTCAATGCTGTACGAAAAAGGGTAAGTCATTTGTTAAATAATATTGAAATGGATAAGAGAATATATAAAAGCATTTTGATTATAATTTTTAATTGTTTTGGTTTACTGGGGCAAGAAACAATACTCAACCTAAACGATTTAAGTTTTAAACATATTTCTTCCAAAGAAGGCCTGTCTCAAAGGTCGATAACGGATATTTTGCAGGATAACAAAGGTTATTTATGGTTTGGGACCAGAGACGGTTTAAATAAATACGATGGAAGTAAGATTTCCGTTTATCGGCATAGTTCAGTAGACACTACAAGCTTAACCCACAGTTGGATAAAATGTTTGTTTCAGGATACTAAAAATAATGTCTGGATTGGAACAAGGGAGGGACTTAACAGATATAATCCAGTTGAAGACCTTTTTGTTCAGTATAATAAGGGCCCAAATGAATCATTGAAAAGCGAAATATGGAGTATTACTCAATTAAACGACAGTGTATTGAGTGTTGCTACAAGTAATGCCCTAAGTTTTATTGATCTAAGAAATAATACCTTTTACGATGTTGCACCCTCAGAAACAGTAAATAAAGAAGGTTTTTTTAAGAGTGAGATTCGGAACATACTTACTGCCAAAAATGGCGATTTATGGATTTGTACAGTTAATAAGATTCATATTTATAGCCCTCTAACCAATGCTATAGTAAATATTGACTATCCGGAGAATGCGATAAAAGAGGCTTATCTTAATAATTCTCCGACGGTGTTTGAAGATAACCAAAGCAATATTTGGTTAGGGTACGATAAAGGACTCGCGCTTTTCGATAAAGATTTGAGAGTTTTCAAGGATTATGTTTT
>JBCCUY010000340.1:0-3739 GCA_039196145.1 Bacteroidota bacterium | reverse complement strand
GGGAATATCCATTCCTTCGTCAAAACCATTATCAACCCTTATGCCTTCTCCTTCCGGAAGTATATAGGTTTCAAGGGTACCAACACTGGGCAAAAAGTCATTTAAAGGATCTTCGGCATACACACGAAGCTCCACGGCATGTCCTTGAATTCTAAGGTCTTCCTGTTTCATGGGCAAGGTCTCTCCCCTTGCCACCTTAATCTGAAGTTCTACAAGGTCCACTCCGGAAATCAATTCTGTAACTGGATGCTCCACTTGCAATCGGGTATTCATTTCCAGGAAGTAGAAGTTCAGGTCGGCATCCATTAGAAATTCCACCGTTCCGGCTCCCACATAATCGCAAGCTTTCGCCACTTTGGTAGCCGCAATCCCCATTTCGTTTCTTAGCGCGGGGGTTAAAATTGAAGACGGTGCTTCCTCAACTACTTTTTGATGCCGTCGTTGGACACTGCACTCCCGTTCAAAAAAATGCAGCACATTGCCGTGTGTATCCGCCATCACCTGAATTTCAATATGTCTTGGGGAAGTAACATATTTCTCCACAAAAACTGCCCCATCACCAAATGCGGAGGTCGCTTCACTTATGGCTCGCTCCATTCCAGAGGCCAAATCCTTCTCTTTTTCTACGATTCTCATCCCTTTTCCCCCACCACCTGCTGAAGCCTTGATCAACACAGGATATCCAATTTCTTTGGCAATGGTCTTGGCTTTGGAAACATCGGTAATGGCCTCATCTATTCCCGGTACCATGGGGATATCATATTTCTTTACTGCCTCCTTTGCGGCCAATTTGCTCCCCATGATTCGAATGGCTTTGGATTTCGGTCCGATAAAAGTGATTCCGTTCTTTTCCACCGCTTCCGCAAAGTCGGCATTCTCGCTTAAGAAACCATAACCGGGATGGATTCCATCTACCTCTAAATCTTTTGCAACCTCTATGATTTTTTCCCCTAAAAGGTAGGACTGGTTGGAAGGAGCGGCCCCGATACAAACAGCTTCATCCGCAAATCGTACATGTGGAGCATTCCTATCAATTTCCGAAAACACGGCTACTGTCCGTATACCCATTTTCTTGGCGGTCCGCATTACCCGAATGGCTATCTCCCCGCGATTGGCAACCAATATTTTTTTCATCTTAGTGTTTATTCAAATTCAATGAGTAATTGTGCCTTGTCCACCACATCGCCTTGCTTCACAGCTACATTTTTAATAGTTCCCTTTCTAGGTGAAGTGATAATGTTCTCCATTTTCATGGCTTCCAGGATGATAAGTTGTTGGTCTTCAACCACCTCTTCCCCAATTTTAGCAGAGATTTCCAGAATCAGACCTGGCATTGGAGCTGATATGGAATCAATATTTTTTGAACCATTGACAGCAAATCCCATGTCTTTGATGAGCTGGTCCAGAGGTGTTCCTACAATGGTACCGTATTCATTTCCATTGATTCTAATTGTGTACGATCGGTTTTGGAAGTCGACCTCCAAAATCTCGATACGATAGGACACTCCATCCTTGAGAAGATGAAAGGTGCCGATCCCGGTCTGGAAAATATCCAAACCATCCACCTGGTCTTTGGACAGTGAAAAATCTAAGTTTCCATTGACATTGACCGTAAAGGAATTTTCCATATAAAAAGTCGTCATAGGTTGTGTATATAAATATAAGATTATGAGCTAATCCCTAGCAAATCTAAGCCCATTAACTTTCAGGATTTATGACAATAATCATTCCCCTATCTCTAAATATGGGCTAACTATGCACTGGTATTGATCCTATGAAAATCTTATCAAATGCTTACTTTTGGGGGTAAACTATTAGGTATGCTGATTTTGGGAATAGCCGGGGGGACCGGTTGCGGAAAAACCACGGTGGTGAACCAAATTGTGGAAGAACTACCAGATAATGAAGTGGGCGTTATTTCCCAGGATTCATACTACAACGATCTTGCACATTTGACCAAAGAAGAACGCGGACAAGTCAATTTTGACCATCCCAATTCCATTGATTTTGATTTGCTGATCAAGCATCTTCAAATGTTGAAACAAGGTAAACCCATTGAAAAACCCATTTACTCTTTTGTTGAGGAGACCAGACTGGATGAAACGATACTGACCCCTCCGAGGAAAGTTATGATAGTTGAAGGAATACTGGTGCTGAGCAATCCAAAACTAAGGGAGATGTTCGACATAAAAATATATGTCCATGCTGATTCCGATGAACGCCTTATTAGAAGATTACAACGGGATATTCGGGAACGTGGTCACGATTTGGACAAGGTTCTCTCCCGATATCAGACAGCTGTGAAACCCATGCATCAACAGTTTATTGAGCCATCAAAAGAGTTTGCTGATATCATTATCCCAAATAACCACTACAACACGGTAGCGGTGGATATGGTAAGGACCATTATTAATGAAAGATTGGGGTAAAATGGGCCTAAGTGGGTTAAAAAATAAAAAATGGTTTCGCTTTGCAAGGAATATTTATGTCCTTGTATTGACAGCTTTTGTGATATGGATGTTTTTTTTCGATGCAAATTCCTTACTCATTCACAGGGAGTTGAACCAAGAAATCAAGAAGTTGGAAAAACAAAAGGAGTTTCTTCAGGGTGAAATAGACAAGGACAAAAAGGCGCTGAAAAAATTTTCGGACAAGGAAGAACTGGAAAAGTTTGCGCGTGAAAAGTATTATATGAAGAAAGAGAACGAAGAGATTTTCTTAATCGAATATGAGGACAGCCTAAAAACCAAAAAAAATGAGTGATTCAGGTTTGTTTAGCGAATTCCCACCTGTAACGGCCAAAGAGTGGAAACAGAAAATCCAGTTCGACCTTAAGGGAGCCGATTATAATGACACCTTGGTATGGGAATCCAATGAGGGTATCAAGGTGAAACCTTTTTACCATTCCGAAGACCTCTCTGAAAATACCTCTCCCCAACTCAAGTCCTCAAATTCTTGGAAAGTTGGGCAAACCATATATGCCGGGGATGCCAGGAAAGCGAACACCAAGGCATTGGATGCGTTGCAGCGGGGAGCCGAAAGTATCATTTTTAATGTTCCAGACACCGAAGTTGATTTTGGTACTTTACTGTCTCAAATAGATGTTTCACAAATACCCTTGCATTTTCGATTTGGGTTTTTGGACTCCAATGCCATTGATAACCTATATGCCCCTTTTGGAGGAAAAAGGACCAACTTCCATTTGCATATAGACCCTATAGGAAACCTAGCAAGATCAGGGAATTGGCACCATGATCTTCAAAAGGACCATGAAATACTTGAAACTATTGGACAACAGGCTGCAAAATACCAAACAGAAACATGGTTGGGTGTTGACCTTTCCCTATATCAAAATTCCGGTGCCAATGCAGTACAACAATTGGCCTATGCCATTGCCCATACGAATGAATATCTGAATCATTTTCAAAAAAGCAATGAAAACGGACAAGGCATTCCCCTAGCAGTCAACTTTACCGTTGCCATCGGCGGAAATTACTTTTTCGAAATTGCAAAACTTAAGGCATTAAGATGGTTATGGAAAACCCTAAATACCGCCTATTCTGATGATAATAGGAGTCATATATTGGCATTGCCCTCCAGACGCAATAAGACTTTGTATGATTACAATGTGAATATGCTTAGGACCACATCCGAATGTATGTCAGCAGTTTTAGGGGGAGCCGACACTGTTTGCAATCTTCCTTACGATGCCCTTTACCATAAGGACAATGAATTTGGC
>JBCCUY010000339.1:0-3748 GCA_039196145.1 Bacteroidota bacterium | reverse complement strand
ATCTTTCCAGATTCATATTTCTCCAACTTTTTTGGATTTCGTGCTATTAACCTCGCTGAAAGACCTTTCTCAGCAATTGCCTCGGCAATATATCCTCCGAGATATCCCGTACTTCCTGCAAGTAGTATTTTTGGTGTTTTGCTTCCTTTCAACATGATGCCAATTTTTTTAGTTCTTAATTGTTTGAAATAAATTCCTTTACGCCCAGGGTGATTTGTGTTTTCACGGCTTCCCATTTTGGGTCATTTTCAGAGAAGGTCCCGTCCATATTGGAAATGATAAAAAAACCTGAACTACCATCTGACCTTATCTCTAAATGACTGGAAACTCCTAGACTATTGCCTCCCTGCATCCAGCTTCCATCGTTGTTATACCAATAAATCCCGTGGTTTTCCGCAAATGCAGATGGCACCGTCCCTGCTGGCAATTGTTCTGTAAAAATCAGTTCGTAGTACTCTTGACTGAAGAGCGTATTCGATTGACCTTTAATTCCCATAGTCATATCCAACAGATATTGCCCTAAGTCAAGATTAGTGGTATGAATACTCCCCTCTGGATAACCGTGATTACCATAAAATGGTAGCGGAGTGTTTTTGTCCAGATATGGAACTGCTTGCTCTTGCTGATTTACTTCAAGAACGTCAAAGGTTGATGAGTTCATTTGGAGCGGACGCAATACATATTCATCTACGTAAGCTGCAAAATCGGTCTCAGTAGCGACTTCAATAACCAGTCCCATTAATGCTGTTGCAACGTTGGAGTATGACCATGCTTCACCAGGATCAACAGCCATAAAATTGGAGCTTCCGTATAGTGCTCCATCTTCAATGAAGTATTCTGACAAGTAATCGTCCAAAGCAATGGGTTCCGAAACTTCCAAACCAAGGCCGTCAGTTAAAATACTGGCTCCATTGGTGGTCATGTTTTGATTGGGAAGCACGAAATAATTGGCGACCAAATAGGTGTTTGGGTCATCAACAATTCCTGAGGTATGGGTCACTAGGTGCTTTACACGGATTATCGCATCTGTATTTTCCAAATTGATGATTTCTACTGGAAGGATGTCATTAATGGGAGTGTCCAAGGTAAAATGGCCTTGCTCAATTGCCTTTGCCGTGGCCGCCGCAACAAAAGTTTTACTTACAGAAGCAATGTTGATTACTGTCTCATTGCTAAAAGCTTTTTGCGTTTGAAGATTTTCATATCCAAAGGCTTCTTGATAGATAAGACCATTGTTCTTTGTTATAGAGACTGCAAATCCGGGTACTTGTTCCGTTTCTATGATACTTTCAAAATAGCTAGCAAGTTCAGCCGTAGTTTTTATCCCTGTTGGTTCGGGTAATACTACCTGAGCGTCATCATCACTTGAACATGAGGTCAAGAGAATAAAAAGCGTCGATAAAAGAAATCCGATAATTTTTGAAATGGTTGTCATAACTGTTCGTTTTTAGATTATTAAATTTTTGTTGGACAAAATTGAATTAAATGGGAAAGGCAATCGTTCGGGAATGAAAACTGGAACCAATTATGAAATTTGGAACTTTTAATAAAAATTCAAGTATCTGATATATAGTGAGTTAAAAACAAACCTCAGGAATAGATGCCTAAAGTCAGATTTGCCGAGTATGGGATTCGGAACGTTTTATTTACTGCAAGAATTGGATTTGACTCCTTTCAGGCAAGAACGGCCCATGCAAACTAAGTTTAATGCTTTTGATTGCTTTTCAACCACTGCCTTGGAGTGATTCCCAAGGTCTTCTTGAAATAGGTGTTAAAGACAGTCTTTGAATTGAACCCACTCTCAAAAGCGAGTCCCAATAATGTGAAATCCTTGTTCTTAGGGTCTAAACTGATTTTTTGGAAATATTTCAACCTACGACTATTGATAAGTTCATTGAAATTGGTCTGCAATTGGTCGTTGATGTACTTGGACAATGTATTTGGATGTACATCTAGTTTCTCGGCAAGTGACCTTAGTGATAAACCAGAATCCATAAATGCCTCTTCTTTATCTAATAACCCTAGTAGTTTAGTACTCAACAAATCCAATTCAGTTTGGGAAAAGCTTTCCGTCGGCTCGGATTTATCAGTTTTGACAGGATTAGTTAGCAATTGCACATCATTAAAAAGCTGCTTCTTCAGAAGTTGGAATTTTGAATTGCCCCTAATTGGTTCTAAAAAAGGGTCAAATTGAAAATTTACGAATTGTCCGACCCTATTAAGAATCATTTCCTCAAATTGGATAAGCGCACGTACTGTTTGGTTTGTGTGTACGAGGTAATAGAAATCCCAAGCAAACATCATGTTGTAATCTTCACGATACTTGGTCGTGTCGAAATCAAATTGAACACCATCATTTATTGAGGAATAAATCGCCTGGATATAGAAAAGAACATTATCATCCAAAAAATTGGAAGCGTATTCAAAAAGCTTATCTTTTTCTTTCAGGAATAATAGGCATGCGATTTTGAGATGTCTACTCAAATCAAAACTAGGGTCTCGCTCCAGTGAATTTTCAAATCCTTCTAATGCATCTTTGTAATTACTGCTTAAATAATGAATGTTCCCCTTAGTATAGAAATGGTTTGGAGATAGTGGATTTATTTTTAGAATTTGTTCAGTCTCTAAAAGTGCCTTATCGAATAGACCAAGAGCTGTATACAGTTCTGCCAATGCCTCACGACCTTCGGAGAAATATTGATTTTCTTCAAGGCATTCCATTAACTGAGCATACCCTTTATCAAATTCCCAATTGCCCCAAAAACTAATCGTAGCGTCAGCAAAGTGCCCCAGATACGAATTCGGGTTCATTTTCATTCCTTTTTGCACATAAAAATTGGCCTTATTGAGCCCGTCGATTCTCTCGACGTGACCCCAACTCGCCAAAATAGCGTAACACCAACCTATTGAGACTAAGGGGTCGGCATAAGATGAGTCTTCTTGGGCACTACGTTCATAATACCCAATAGCCTTTTCCATGTTCACCAGATTCCAGGTAAGTTGATAGTATCTGCCCTTTAAATACCATTGATATGCGGATAAGTTATTAGTTTGTATTTCAGACAATGAATCTTCAATTTCCAAATGCCCGAAGTTTTCTCTGATTTTATCTGCGATTAACAGGCTTACTTCGTCCTGAAGTTCAAAAACATCATCCAATTTTCTGTCAAACTTATCGGACCATAACAAAAAACCATTATCGGTTCTGGTAAGCTGCGTGGTTATACGAATACGTTCTTTAAAAATGCGCACACTACCCTCCACAGCATTGGTCACCCCCAACTCATTTCCTATCAGGCGAATGTCTGTGGGTTTGCCCTTGAATGCGAATGCAGATGTCCTGGCGGTCACTTTTAATCCATCGATTTTGGACAGAGCATTAATTATTTCTTCAGTAATGCCGTCTGAAAAATATTCATAAGAGTCGTCGCCACTTAAATTTTTAAACGGCAAAACCACTAAAGATTTCTCTGTAACCAATTGGGTTTGATTAATCAATTTAAATTACTTGAATTACATCCATAAAAATTATGAAGATTAAGTCAATAACAAAAAAAACTATAAAAAACTTGGGGATCAAAACTTGATCTTATCGAGCCCTTCCCCCTAAATCTTGTATTTTGAGTAACATCTTTTTACGACTTTCACGGCTTGATTCTTTAATCGGTGCCAAATAAGTAACCTTTACCGGTTTCACCCCGCAGAATTCCAATATCCCTTTTTTGAACTGATTAATAGCTGGGTTTCT
>JBCCUY010000338.1:0-3765 GCA_039196145.1 Bacteroidota bacterium | reverse complement strand
GCATGGACAATACTGTGTTATTCAAAAGCCCAGCTTCACGATTAAGTAGTTTTGAAGTTTCCGTAGTAGTATCCCACAGGTAAACCCCATTTTTAATGGTGCCGAAGGCAAGTTGGCTGTCGTTAAACTTTAAAATTTTATTAAGTTGATGCCGTTTTAATTCTTGGTTTAAAGCGGTGTCCCAAACCATTAGGCCTTGATCGCCCATCAGATAGCAACCATCGAGTTTTGTGCCGATCAACAATTGGTTCCCTAGGGAAACCATGTCAGTAAGGTTTTTATCCAATAGGGCTCCTTGATTCGTTAAAGGTGAAAGCGTATCATTTTTTAACTCGAAAAGCCCCTCGGTTCCAGCAGCCACAATTATACTGGAATTATGAATAACCAGATCAGAAATGATCTGTGGGAGGTCGATGACCTTAATTTTATTATTCTGATAAATGTAGATGGTGGAAAAAGACCTAAAAATGACCTGTTCTCCAAATGGAATTATTTCCCAGAATTCTTCACTGGTGAACTCATGATTCTCAATAAGATAGGTCAAGGAGGTATACTTCAGTGCGCCTAAATCGTCTTTGGTCCAATACCCGAATTCCTCATAGGATCCTGTGAAAACTCTATCCCCAAAAATCCCAACCGATCGAATGATGGTATTGTTGGGCAATTTGTTCAAAGTCCATTTCTCACCATCATAATGAAGTAGCCCTTTGTTATTTGCTGCAAAAAGTTCACCTCGGGAATTAACCGCCAACCCCCAGTTCTTGCTAGCTCCTTGATACTCGGATAGTTTATAATTGTAAACGGAAGGAAGCAGGTTTTGGGCCATTCCAGTTTCAAAACACAAGAGCAACATCAGAAAGGATACTAGCCGTAACGTTAGGACAGTTTTGGAAGTGAATGCGCCTGCCAAGATTCCCTTACAGTCCTTCCGGGGTTCTCGATTTGTAAAAAACGTACCAAATTTTTTTAGGATAGTCACGTTGTAAATCTATGGTCCTAGCTCGATGATTTCGTATAAATGTAGGTCATTTTATGTTTTGAGGATTGACTTGTTTTCTTTTTGAAGATTTACTAAGGTAACAGCGCAAAATATCAGAAGCTTACTCCATATGCTGTTTGATTGAGGTCTTTGGCTTATGGTGAATGGGAAAGTTGCATGAGTTAGCAATAAAACACATCTGATTCGCTTTTTGGTGCAAATCATGGATGAGTTCTTCTTCCACTGGGTGGTCTACCACAATTTCGGGATATAGGGTAACTTCCTTAAATCTTCCACTCCCATCTTTGGACTCAGTCATAATACCCACCGCAGCATCCATATATTCCAGTACAACAATACTATGAGTGGAACACAAATGCAAAAACCAGAGCATATGGCAGGAAGCCAATGAGGATACAAAAACATCTTCTGGATTGTACCGAGTACGGTCTCCTCTAAAACTGGGGTCGGAAGAACCAGCTATGCTATGCTGTTTTCCCTCGGCATCTATTTCAAAATCTCTGTTATAGGAGCGATAATTCTTCGTACCGACCTCTTGACTTCCGATCCATTTTAAATTTATCGTATAGGTGTGCTCTTTCATAATCTGGAATTTTGAAAAAATGTTTTGGAGATTTTTTTGATTTAATGATGATAAAGATACTGCGATAATTTGTGCAACCGTTGATCCAAACAGGGCATTCATGAACGCAAAAGGGCCATCCGTCCATTGGAACGGTATTCACAAAACCCATGACCGTATGTTTGTAACAGAAATAATGACGTTCCTATTAAGATTTGAAAATAAAGCCTCCGAAGAATTTGGTGAAAAGTATGCAGAGAACACTTTTAGCGTTCCTTACCTAACCTAATTCAAAAGAGGTATCCGTTGTGCTGAGGGGTGTTGAGGTTGAGCCCCTTGGCCGGCGGTTTTTGACAAAAATTTCTTTTTACATTTACTTGACCTACTTCATGGACAAAGAGTCGAAGCCCGGACTCTTTTCCTTTTTTTAACCATACCCTTCCTTCTTTCCGTTCCTAACAATTTTTGTGTACAACTTGGTGCCATCCAACAAAGAGCCTAGTGTAAGTTTCTTTACAAAAAACCTACTTTTGTATTGGAAATTATGCGAGAACTGAAGATTTTATTATGTCAGAACAAATAGAAAGAATTAAAACGTTGATCATTGGGTCGGGGCCAGCCGGCTACACCGCAGCTATTTATGCTTCACGGGCCGACCTTAAACCGGTAATGTACACGGGCATGGAACCAGGAGGCCAATTGACAACCACTACTGAGGTTGACAACTTTCCGGGTTATCCTGAGGGTGTGGATGGTCCAACTATGATGGTGCAATTGCAACAGCAGGCCGAACGCTTTGGAACAGAAGTTAGAATAGGAATGGTAACCGCGGTGGATTTTAGCGATGAGCCAGGCGGCATCCACAAGATTACAGTGGATGATAGCAAGCAGATAGAGGCGGAAACTGTGATCATCTCAACAGGTGCATCCGCCAAGTATTTAAATATACCCAGCGAACAGCGCCTAAGGGGCGGGGGTGTGTCCGCCTGTGCCGTGTGTGATGGATTCTTTTACAAAGGTCAGGAAGTTGCTATTGTGGGAGCAGGTGATACCGCTGCCGAAGAAGCGTCGTATTTGGCCAATATCTGTGAGAAGGTGACCATGTTGGTTCGAAAAGATTATATGAGAGCTTCCAAGGCCATGCAACATCGTGTAAACAGCTTGGATAATATCGAAGTACGTTATAATACTGAGGTCGATGAGGTTTTGGGCGATCAGGTCGTGGAAGGGCTACGAATGGTAAATAACCAAACTGGAGAGAAGGAAGATATTGCGATTACGGGTCTTTTCATCGCTATTGGACATAAGCCCAATACTGATATTTTTAAAGGACAATTGGATATGGATGATACGGGTTATATCATTACCGAAGGTAAATCCACCAAAACCAATAAACCGGGAGTTTTTGCCAGTGGTGATGTTCAGGATAAAGAATATAGGCAGGCCGTTACCGCCGCCGGAACCGGATGTATGGCGGCACTTGATGCGGAACGTTATCTCGCGGCCATTGAAAGTAAAGAAGCGTTGGTTTCTTAAAGCCTAACAACAATTCCATAAGTAAAAAAGGCGTCCTGCAATTGCTTGGACGCCTTTTTTAGTGGAGTGCTAATTCAATTAATCTATACGTTTATAGTTTTCCGAAAAGGTCCTATTGCCCTCTTCATCAAAACTTATTTGGCTGTAATAGTCATCGTTCATTTCCAGTTCAAAACGGAATACGCGTAAGGTATCCAAGGCCGACATCATTGGAGCGGAACCATATTCTAGTGTTTCAATAAGGGAATCAGCTGTGATTCTGTAGGTCCCGTAGCCAAACCAATCCAAAGAATCTTTGGGAGCATGCCGGCTCCACATGATTTTCCCGTTATAGTACATTTTTACCTGACGGTATCCCTCTGCCTTTGCTACCGTATCTGAAATATTGATTCCATCATCGTAGTTATAGAAACTTTGAAGTTCCCATGTTCCCTCAATTGAGTGCATAGCTTCAGGTTTTGGGGACGCAAACTCTGTGGCAGAGACCAGAAGGAGCATCAACAAAACCAATCCGAATATTTTTTTCATTGTGGCGTGTTTAGAGTTGAAGTTTCATTGTCACATATAAGGTATGGTTTTTTTAACAATTAATCAATAGTTAACCTGATTAATTGTTTATCTGTCAAACATTTAAGAATAAAACTAAAAAAGCCTAGCAATTGCTAGG
>JBCCUY010000337.1:0-3800 GCA_039196145.1 Bacteroidota bacterium | reverse complement strand
TTGATATTTCGTCGGAGTCAAACCTACTTCCTTTTTAAAAAGTCCCGTAAACGAACTCGGGCTATCGAACCCAACCGCAAAACAAGATTCCATAATTGGAATTCCTTTTTTTAAATGCCGTTTGGCTTCTTCTATCCTTACTGAAGTCAAATACTTATGCGGTGTTTTTCCATAAATGTCCTTAAAAAGTCTGATGAAATGAAATTTGGAAAAATGGGATTCATCTGAAATATTGTCAAGGTCAATTTTATCACAAAAATTTTTGTCAATAAATAGTTTCGCCTGAACTATTCTCTTGTACAAATACATTTTCGGATAGCTATTTTCCATTTCCGCTTTCCCTTCTTTTGGTTACTTCCAAGCATCTCATGCAAGAACGGTCGAGAGGTAAACTGTAGTTGCTCTGGTTAACAAGATACTTAATTAAATGCAAAAAGCGGTTTGAGCTTCTACCCAAACCGCTACTAGTATTATGTTGTTGGCTGTAGCTATTACCTCATATGCCTATCAAAGAAAGCGATCATTTTCTCGGGGTTGACGCCAAAGTAGTTATATCCATCAAACCTGCGATTCGTACCCTCGATCCAGAACAACTCTTTGTCTTCCGAACCAATGCCATCAAAGATTTCTTGGGCATCCTTGGGATTGTCCGTCCAAACATCATCTAGAACCTGGGCCATGAAATAAGGCACTTTTACTGCATGGGAATAATCTTGGGGCCGCATTTCCCCATTGGTGAAACCGCCTAATTTTAGTTGTTCCAGGTCCATTAGTTCCATATATTGGTCCAATCCCATCAAATTGGCAAAGGAGGTCATTAATGCAGTCATGGAAACCGTTAATGGCCCGAAAAAGCATTTGATATCCTCAAATAATTCAGGATGCCTGTACATGGCCTCATAGGCCGCATTACCACCGGTACATCTGTTATACAACCCGCATTTCATCGTGCCTAATTTCGGATGATTTTTTACATATTGCTGGGCACCTACTACATCGCGCCACTCATAGCGACCGATACCACAAATCCCTCCATTAGCAGTTCCACTAGTACCATGGTTTCTCAAATCATAGGCTAAAATATTATAACCTGCCTTTGATAGATGTGACATATGTGCTACAAAATCAATTTCAAGTGTATCGACCCCTGAAAAAGGTTCCCCAAAATGTCCTGTAAAACCTGAACGGCTCATGGGCATAGGGTGGTTGATGACAATCAATTTGTCTGACGTTCCCTGAACGGAAGGGATGTACCAGCCTTCAAGGGGAGTGCCATCACTGGATGGAAAGTAAACATCCTCCCAAGTTTCTATACCATGGTCTGCTGGTGTTTTGTGAACCGGTGTCCTAAACATGGGACGAACCGCAAACTCAGCCAAATACTTAATGGTCCCATATGATTCTTCCGAAATTGTTTTTTGCTGTGCTATGGCTTTGTTGTAGGCCTCTTCGCCCATTCTACTTTTTAAAGTGCCATCAATTACATACTCCAGTGTTTTTTCGAACATGACATTTGTTTTTTGGTGAATATTGCACAACAAAGGTCTTTCGATTCACCCTAAAACTATGAAAACAAATTCAGGTAAATAGGATACAAATTACAGGTTGGAAAAGTCAGAGGGCGGAACTCCGGTGATTTTACGAAACAGTCGGGAAAAATAGTTGGGATATTCAAAGCCAAGTTGATAGGCAATTTCGGAAATAGTGGATTTCTTCTGAACCAAAAGGGATTTGGCTACCTTCACTATGTGGTGATGAATGTGTTCCAAAGCCGGCTTTCCCGAATAAAATTTAATGACGTCACTCAAGTAGTTTGGCGTTACGTTCAATTGGTCGGCAAAAAAATTTACCGAAGGTTGAGCGGCTCTACCATCTTTCCCATAATAGTTATCCAGAAGGGAAAAGAAATCGTTGACCAATTGACTATACTGTTCTTTACGTTCGCCGAACTGTCTTTTGTAAAATTGGGCTACGTGGGCAAAAATTACGTTGCAATAGGCAAGGACCAGGTCCTTGGAAAAAGCCGCTTTATTGTACTCTTCCAATGCCGCTTTAAAATGATGGGTAATAACAATCTCTTCTTCGCTTTTTAGAAAAAGCGGTTCATGCAGACCATAGTTCAGGAAAGAGTATTCCAAATGCTGATTATTTGAAATTAGGTCTTCCGTAATATTGATGAAAAGGCCTGTCCACGGTGTGTCCGTTTTCCATTCAATAGGTTGGTTGGGACTTGAAAAATACATAAAGCCCTTTTCCCTATCATTTTCCAATCCATATTTTATGGAAATGCGATAGAAGTTGGGATAAACAGGAGACGAAGATAGCAGGAAGTCAACAGGGTATTCACCAATGTCTATAAAATCGTGTTTAGGGACTCTATTGTTTGTGTATTCATTGAATGCTGCTATACTGTCAAATTTCATGGCCTTTCAAATTACAGACAAGGGTCTATGAACAAGCATTGGCGGATTTAGGGTTACTAACCGCTAAACTGAGATAAAGTTGAAGGCATTCCCAAACCTTGATTTCAATATTTGCCTGCCATTTCACATATAAATTCTTCTCCCTTAAACACTTTTTCATAAGCTTCATCGATGTAATACATTCATAATCTGCTTACCAATCAAATTCGATTTTTTCACCCGATTCAATATCCAAAGTTTTAATATTATCCAAATATCTCAAATTTGTCTTTTTCCCATCTTTGGATAATATACTTACCTTCTTAAGCTTGCCTTTGGCCCACTTCAAGTCGACTTCAAAACCACCTCTTGCGCATAGCCCGGTAACCTGACCATCTGGCCATGTGGATGGTAGTGCCGGAAGAAGATGTATCTCATTGGAATGACTTTGGATTAACATTTCGGCAATTCCTGCCGTTGTACCGTAGTTACCATCTGTTTGAAAAGGGGGAAATATACCAAATAGGTTGGGACATGTGGCATTAGCTAAAACAAAGTCAAGACTCTTTTTGGCTTCCTCACCTCTCCCCAATCTTGCATTCATACTTATGAACCATGCGGCACTCCAACCTGTCTGCCCTGCGCCATGGGACTGCCTATAATCCAATGACTTTTTTACGGCCTCAGCAAGTAAAGGAGTTTTGTCCGGGGTTATTTGTTCGCCCGGGTGTAAAGCATATAGGTGAGAAATATGCCGATGCCCTTTTTCAGGCTCCGGAAATTCTTCGGCCCATTCCATAAGCCGTCCATCAGAACCTATCTGCATAGGAGGAATCCTTTTTTGAGCTTCAGCCACTTCATTGAACAATTGACCCTTTATGCCAAGTTCATTTGATATTTTAATAAAATCATCGAACAATTCCCATAAAACTTGATTGTCATGTGCCGGTGACATACACAATTGATATACCTTACCATCTGATGCAATAAAACTGTTTTCTGGAGAATTGGTCGGTCCCGAAATCAGTTTCCCTGTCTCTTGGTCTTCGGTCAGCCAATCCAGATAGAATGATACACTACCCTTTATTACGGGATACATTTTTCTTAAGAACTCTTCGTCATTCGTAAATAGATAGCGCTCCCAAATATGTGAACACATCCAAGCCCCTCCCGTTACATACAGCCCCCATCGTGGAAGTTCTCCGGGCGAAGTAAAGCCCCAAGCATTGGTGATGGTATGCACCACCCATCCATCAGCGCCATAATGTGCCCTTGCCGTTTTAGTACCAGGTTCCACTAAGGAAGTGAGCAAATCGAAATAAGGCATATGTAGTTCGCTAAGATTGGTCAACTCTGCTGGCCAATAACTCATTTGAATGTTAATATTGGTATGGTAAT
>JBCCUY010000336.1:0-3847 GCA_039196145.1 Bacteroidota bacterium | reverse complement strand
CTTCAATACAGTAGGCTTTTGGGTTTGATTATAAAGATACTGATATCCAATGACTAATGGCATGGAAATTATCACTGTAATTCCATATATGCGTTAACAGATAGTTTATGTTGGTTCCCAATATTCAGCTGGATGGTACTGTTTACAGACAATGAATATGAATCGGATTCAATCGGTTAAGAATCGATAAATACAAATTGAACTGTATGTTTCCCCTGGAAGGAGGGCCGTCGAAGGAAAATTAATCTCGTTAGGGCTATTTGGATAATGTTGGGTTTCCAAGCAGAAAGCCGACCTCTTTTGGTATAAAATCCCTTTTTTTCCTTTTACTGTTCCATCCAAAAAATTACCTGAGTAAAACTGAATACCAGGCTCGTTGGTGTAAACTTCCATTATCCTGCCAGTAGAAGGTTCAAATACACTGGCCGCATATGCTGTTTCCCCAATATCTTTGTTGATGATATAATTATGGTCAAATCCATTGCCATAGGCTAACTGTTCATTATCTAAATCGATCCTATCTCCAATCCTATGCTTTTTGGAAAAATCGAATGGGGTATTTTTTACCTCTTGCATAAGCCCGGAAGGAATACCATTCTCATCAATTGGTGTGAAGGAAGAGGCGTTAATTTGCAATTCATGGTCATAAATAGTGCCCTCCCCTGCTCCGGCCAGGTTAAAAAACGAGTGATGGGTTAGATTCACCACAGTCGGCCTATCTGTTACTGCGCTGTACGAGATTTTCAATTCATTGTCATTGGTCAACTCATAGGTGACCAGTACTTTTAAATTACCTGGAAATCCTTCTTCCCCATCTTTCGAAAAATAACTTAGTTCCAACTTACCGCCACCATAAGCTATTACGTCCCATACTACATTATTAAAACCCTTGACACCTCCATGCAAATGGTTCTCCCCATTATTTCTGGTAATGTTATATGTATTTCCCTCAAGGATGAATTGAGCATTCTGTACCCTATTGGCATACCTTCCGATTATAGCTCCAAAGTATTGATATTTTTCATCCATTGCATCGTGAATACTTGCTGGTCCATGCACCACATCTGAAAAATTTCCTTCACGATCAGGCAACCACAAAGACAACACCCTCCCTCCATAATTGCTGATTTCGGCAATTAAGCCAAAATCATTTTTGAGTCGAAAAAGCGAGACTTTTTTGCCATCTATTATGGTCTCAAAATCACCTTTTTTCAACAAATCTATATTGCTATCAAAGTTATTTTGTGACATCATATTAAAAAGTAAAAACTGAAAAAATATTAAAACAAGATATCTTTTGATTACCATTTTCATTGTCCAAATCCATTTCAATAATTGATTTTTAGAAGTTCACAGCGTAGTTACCTTAATTCAACATATCAAACGTAAGAACAGTACGAAACCCCAGATGTTCTAGGGAAGAATCTTCAGTGGAGGCCATTCTTGAAGACAAGCGATAACTTGCGCAATAAACAATGCTACATAGGAAAGAACCACCCTTTATTACCCTTTCCTTTGCTATTGGGTTGGATTCATTATATGGGAACTGGGCACCTTTGGGGTTATGTACTACCTTTCCTTCGTTGTACAATTTGCTGTAATACCTTGTGTTGTACCAGTCGCTCGTCCATTCCCATACATTGCCAGACATATCATAAAGACCATAACTATTTGGTTCAAAAGAACCTACTGGAGCACGTAGGGCATAACCATCATCCAAAGTATTGGAAAGCGGGAAATTTCCCTCCCAAGTGTTTGCATATCGTTTTAGTTCACCACTATCCGTCCCCCAATAATAAATCCCAATATTATATTTTCCACGGGCTGCATATTCCCATTGAGCTTCGGTGGGAAGTCTTCGCCCAGCCCATTCGCAATAGGCAACCGCATCTTCATAAGAAATGTGCACAACCGGATGGTCATCCAATCCCTCAATGGTGCTTCCCGGACCGTTCGGGTGTCTCCAATTCGCACCCGTGGTCCAATTCCACCATTGGGAATAGTCATACAGATTGGAAATAGAGGTCACGTTTTTTTTGAAGACCAAGGA
This sequence comes from Bacteroidota bacterium, assembly GCA_039196145.1. GTDB lineage: Bacteria > Bacteroidota > Bacteroidia > Flavobacteriales > Flavobacteriaceae > Flagellimonas. The sequence goes on along the minus strand of JBCCUY010000336.1, from coordinate 1,797 downwards.
GCCAGGTTGCAACATGGCATCATCTGGTTTAGGTGTATTTTCCGGCAACTGTTTTCTCATTTCATCCCAATCCACCTTACGTTCAGCCACGGTAACATATCCTGTTTGCTCAACAAATTTGGAGAATTGGAGGTTGGTGACCTCATGTATGTCCATAAAAAACCCGTCCAGAGTGACCTTATGGGCCGGCTTTTCGTGTCCCATAGCTAAACTATCGCCTAGAACAGCCCCTTGCTGGAATTCCCCTCCAGGAATCCATACCATCCCTTCCGGGGATTTTATTGAATCCGGCTTGGAAATGATCAATGCATATTTATCATTGTCTCCGATTGTGTTTTTAGTGAGGTTGTTCTTTTTTATGTCGCCATTGCAGCCAACTAAGAAAAAAAGTAAAAAATGTGAAAACATGATGAAAACATGGTACCGAACAATAATCAATTTCCCAATAACCGCATTTCGCATAGGTGGCTTTTCAATTTAATCAAGTCCGTGTTTTCGTTTAAATTATGTCTCACAGGATAACCATCAATCAGTCCAACTTCATAAGTTCAAACGCTCCTGACATAGATTCGCGCAAGGGGTGCGCATATTTAAGATTTCAATAGTGCAAAACGTTACATTTTAAGACTTTTGCTAAGCTACGATTTTTCTTTCAAGGATATTAAATGGGTTTGCAATTGTTTTTATGAAGAACTTTGAAAAGTCGTCTTTGGGTTTTGGGTATGGGTAATCTGGATTTTTACCAACAAGGGATTTAATGGCGAATTTTTGTGCCTTTCTTGATGGTAAGGCATCTTCCCAATGTGAATTGGTCCTCCACTCGTGCATATTAGGGTATTTGTTTTGCCACTCTTCCTGGGTCTCTGGTACTGTGAATTTTAGACTGAACAGCTCATTAGCTTTTGGTTGGGGCTTGACTGTACATACCATTGAAATGAATATATTTTGCTTCGCAGTATACTATCAATTTAGGGTCATTTGGTGCTCCACTTCTATTCCATGGAATATCTGGCCTGTCCACTATCCTTTCAAGAATCCTTTTTGGATATATGTTATGTGAAGCTGTCGTAAAAGTTTGTTTTATGAAGGTGTTGTTTAATAAGTAATAGTTTATGTTTTTTGCATCAAATAACAAACCTACGAACGAAATCCGCCGACTTAAGTTATTGTCTTTAAAAAAACCCAAAAGCATTTACCATTAACTTTCAAAAGTGTTTCATAAGAAACTAAAAAACAATAAACCCTCTCAAATGATCTTTGTTCTTATTTCATCAAATAATCATATTGATTAGGAAAGTAAAGGGCTTGGAAATTTTATAATTATTAGAATTCCATTTGTAATTGACTTATATTACCATAGGTTTTAATATCAAACTTTGGGACAGGGCATTCTACTTAGCTTTACTTATCGTATTAAGATATATTTCGGAATTTTCTCTTTAATTGGAATTTTCTTTGGATGCAAGGAAAAAACGCAAAAATCAGTTCATGAATATACCAATAGTCTGGCCAAGGAATCCAGTCCATATTTGTTACAACATGCACATAATCCCGTAAACTGGGAAGCATGGAGTCCAGAGGTTTTGAAAAAGGCAAAAAAGGAGAACAAACCCTTATTGATAAGTATTGGATACGCCTCTTGTCATTGGTGTCACGTAATGGAGAATGAGTGCTTTGAAGACTTAGAAGTAGCTCAACTGATGAACCAAAATTTCATCAATATTAAGATAGATCGTGAGGAGCGTCCAGATATTGATAAAATTTATGTGGATGCCATGCAGATTATGAACGGGAATG
>JBCCUY010000335.1:0-3857 GCA_039196145.1 Bacteroidota bacterium | reverse complement strand
CGGTATATGGTCATTGAACCAGCATCCACCGCAGATAAATCAAATATACCTGACTATTCCAAAATGACCTATGAAGAGGTTATTGAACTTTTAGGCATCAACCCATAAAACACAATGAAATGAAAAATTACGGTTTATTTAGAATTATTGCCCTTCTTATATATTCCTTTTTACTGGCCTGCAGCGCTGAAGACGGGGAAGATGGCGCCATTGGCCCGCAAGGAGAGCAGGGTATTCAGGGACCATCTGGGGAAGATGCCAATGTCATAGCCTCAGATTGGATGGATGTTACCTTCTCCTCTGTCTCAGGAAATATCATCAGCACTGTGCTTACTGATGCAAGGATAACCACCGAGGTGATAGAAAATTCCGTTTTTCTGATGTACGCGCGAAATAGTGTTACCGAACCACAAAGCATTGTCACTATTCCATTCACCGAACCGATTTTGGGAGTTTCCTTTTATTACGTTCTGGATGCATCCATAAATGAAATAGAGGTCGTAGGTGTTTACTTTCCAGGGGCTACCCCGATTCCTGACCTGATTAATCAGGTACGATTTGTGATTATCCCCGCTACTATGGATTCCTCCGCATTGGTAAATCTTAGCTACGATGACATGGTCACCCAGTTTGGATTGGATTAGGGAAGTGGTAGATAAAAAAAATAGAATAATTTAAAGTGCAATGCCAAGATTTTGGAATTTCACCAATAATAAAACAGTTCGATATGCGTATCAAGACTTTTCTCATCTCAAAAATATTAATGGTATTGCTACTCATTCTTACAATGGGATGTGGAAGTGACAACGGCGACGACAGCAGCGGACCTCCGGCACTTTCCGAATGCGAAACCGGCTCCAATCCCAATGTCACCTTCACCGCTTCCTTTACGGACCTTGACGGTATCGCCCATATTGAGCCCTTGGGAGAGTTGCAAGTTGCCCACAATTATTCGGCTCATACTTATGTCTTTATTAAGTCGGATGTGGCTGAGGTTCCAGTTTATGCCCCTGTGGATATGGATTTGATAAATGTTACTTATGATGGTATTGATTATCAACCCATGTTTCGCGCCAGTTGCGAAGTGGTCTTGCGGTTTGGGCATATTACAAATCCGATTGCCTCTATACGGGATTTGGCTACCAATGAAGGCATAAGTATGTTTGAAGGCCAAGGCCCAACACTCCTTAGTTTTTCGGCGCGAGAATTGATAGGTACTACCTCTGGAACAGCGCAGGCCAAAAGTTTTGATTTTGGGGTCTATCACAGTGAGCGCTCACAGACATTTTTGAACGATGACCGTTTTCATCCGGTGGAAACCTTCAAGCATTCTACCTGCCCTTACGATTATTATTCCGGGAGTCTTCGTGACCAGATGTATGATTTGTTCGGTCCAAAACCGTTAAATCAACCTTTGGATTGTAGGGGACCAAGAGGTGTTGCTGGTACCATAGCAGGACCTTGGTTTGATACCGTGGAAGTATTTTCGACACCTCATTATGGACAAACCGAATTTTCTCCATTGTTGATAGCCACCACTCTTACCGGAACGGTTAAAATTGTGCGTGGGACAGAGCCTAACGAGCATAGAATCTTTTTGGGAGCCACAACCTATGCTGACCCAGAAGAAGTTACAACGGAACATTGCTATGAGGTAAACTCTGGTGGATATTTCTATTTTCAATTGCAAGCGGATGGTACTATGCGTGTAGTACGTGAAACTTCAGGCAGTTGTCCATCCGAATTTCCATCCGTAGGATTCCTTACCTACCATCGTTGAATTTTAAGGTTTAAGAAGCTAGTGTATAGATGCGGCATCGTTCCTATGGTTTTTGTACCTTTTAACAGCACAACCTTAAGATGAAGAATGTATTTTCCATACTTTTCATATGCCTCGGATTATTCATTTCCCGGGCACAGTCCAAAAAGGAGATTGATTCCTTAAAGCGACTATTGGATCGGAATCAAAGTGTGGAGGAACTGGTTAGGTTGAACGAGCAACTTTTTGTGGCATATCTCTACTCTTCTCCCGATTCGGCCAACCTTTTCCGGAAAAATATCAAGGAAATAGCTGAGGAAGACAACTATACCAGCGGGCGATATTTATACTATTCGCTGAGTGGAAGGTACCATTTCGCAAAGTCGGATATCGATAGTGCCTTTTTCCATATCGAAAGGGCTTCCAAAATTGCTGAACAGCTTCGAAACAAATCGTATCTAGCGGACTGCTATAAGAAAATTGGTGTCATATACAACATAAGAGGAGACGATTCACTATCAAAAAAATATGCAGATCTGGCACTGGTCAATGCAAAGCAAACCGATGATTGGAGAACGCTTTCCTCCATATACAATTTACTTGGGAACCAAAGTTTTGAACGCGCCGAATATCCCGAGGCTCTTTCCCATTATTTAAAATTGGATTCTATTTATACATCGCAAAATGAGCTGGATAAATCACTGGCCGCAGCTTATATCAATGTGGGAATGATATATACCGAACTAAGAGATCCGTACGCCGTAAGCTCTATTGAAAAAGGCATTGAGGTATACAAGAAATTGGGAATTGAAGAGGGAATGTACTATGGAGAGGTGGCCTTGGCTACCTATTACGATTTACTCCAAAACGATGAAAAGGCCATTGAGCACTCCCTTAGAGCCAAGGATTATTATGAGGCCTATGGAGATTTACGCATTCTTGGCAATATTTATAGAAGGTTGGGCAGTTCCTATTTGCAGTTGGATAATTTGGAAAATGCAGAATATTATCTTTTAAAGGCTTCAGCGATTCCCGAAAACTCTCAGGCAGGTATATATGATGTTTCCAACTGGGCCAACTTAGGAGATTTATATTGGCATAAAAAAGAATACAAGAAAGCAATCTTTCATTTTAAGAAAGCAGCAGAACAAATAGAAAATGGTGCTAAGGATGATGGAATGCCAATTCAACTCCTCGATGTTTACCGTGGACTGTATAATGCATACAAGGACAGCAAGGATTATAAAAATGCTCTCGTTGCGCTTGAGAAACAAAAAGAATTGGAGGCCAGCATACAAGAATCCCAGAGCCAGCTGGCAGTTGAGGAACTGAATAAAAGATATCAGACCGATAAGCAACAGCAAGAGATAGAACTCTTGACCTCACAATCCGCTTTGGCTGCCCAGAAATCAGAAAATCAAAGGAATTTGTTTATTGCTGGCATCTCGGTTTTGGGGTTGGCCTTTGTGACCTTATTCTTTCTTTTCCGAAATAAGCAAAGAATCAACCAACGATTGCGGGAACTGGAGTCGGCCAAATCGAAGTTTTTTGCTAATATCTCCCATGAATTTAGAACACCGCTAACCCTTATTTCTGGACCCGTTACCCATCAATTGTCCAAGCCAAACTTATCTGCAGAGGATAAAACAGATTTACATCTCATTCGCAGAAATTCGGACCGGCTGCTCAACCTTGTCGATCAACTATTAGAACTCTCCAGGATTGAGGTGGGGCACCGAAAACCTATGGTATCCAAAGGAAACATGTCGCTTTTTTTAAAGTATTTGGCAGAACCCTTTCAATACCAAGCAGAACAAAAAGGTATAAGGTTTCGAAGTTGTATTGATGAAACAGGTGAAATTTGGTTTGACAGGGAAATTGTGGAAAAGGTAGTAGGAAACTTGCTCTCCAACGGCATTAAACACCATGAAGGTTCTGAGCCAATTGATTTCAGGGCCAAATCCGAAGACTATAAAATCTCCATTTCAATTACTAACGGCAATGTGAACATTTCCAAAGACGAACTCCCCAAATTGTTTGAACGTTTCTATCAAAGCAATATGCTCAACCCGGGTGTGGGTATTGGTCTTTCCTTGAT
>JBCCUY010000334.1:0-3865 GCA_039196145.1 Bacteroidota bacterium | reverse complement strand
GCTATTGAATGAACTGAGTACCGCCCCAAAGAGAACCGCAGCAAAGAAGCCGGTTAAACTGGCCGGGAGTACTTTTGCCACCAGTGCAGGATAGGCTTGATCGGCATTTTCCAACTGGCCATTAAACACATGCCAAGAGATAATACCCGGTACCACCACCACAATGGGAATCACAAATTTGACAAAAGCGGCCAACAGCATTCCTTTTTGACCCTCTTTTAAACTTTTGGCCCCGAATACCCTTTGCAAAATGGACTGATTGGTTCCCCAGTAATAGACCTGGGCCAACATCATACCGGTAAATATGGTTCCGAAAGGGATAGAGGAATCCACGGCGCCTTTTACGATAAATTTTTCAGGGTTGGTATCCCATAAAATACCAAGACCTTTTCCCACACTTCCATCACCAATTAACATTAGTCCAAAAACCGGAATCAAAAGTCCTCCAATAAGCAGTCCGACGGCATTGATAAGATCAGAAACGGCAACAGCCTTCAAACCTCCAAAAATTGCATAGACCATACCTATGAGACCGATAGACCAAACACAGATCCAGATGACCGTCCAAGGATCCATATTCAGAACATTGGGCAAATCGAACATGGTGCTAAAAGCAAGGGATCCTGAATATAAAATGGTTGGGAGCAGTACAATGCCATACGCAAAAAGGAATAGTATGGAAAGTAGCGCCTTGGTCTGTTTGTCAAAACGTTTTTCAATGAACTCGGGGATTGTGGTAATCCCTTTTTTCATATACTTTGGCAGCAAAAATATAGCCGTGAACACCATAGCGATGGCTGCCAAGGTTTCCCAGGCCATGACCATGATTCCTTCGTCAAAAGCTTGACCATTTAATCCCACAATTTGTTCTGCGGAAAGGTTAGTCAATAACAAGGACCCGGCAATAGTAACGGCCCCGAGGGTCCTGCCCCCCAGATAATAGCCATCGGCAGATTTTTCATCGGTTTTTCTGGTAGCATACCAAGCTACTACCGCAACAAAAAGAGTAAATCCTAGGAAAGAAATAAGCGTAAGTGCTCCCATTGTATTAGAATAAAGTTAGTTTGTGTAGTTCCCTGAAAGATAGAGAAATTTCAATAGCCTGTAAAAACTTGACCAGAACTTTGTGCCCACGCAGCATAATTACCACAATAAAGTTGTTGAAAGTTAAAAGGAAAGTTGTGCGCTGGTAAGCAGGAACAAGATGCTTTGGGGAGTTACAAAGGTGTAGTCCTCCATGCGGTATTCTATGCCAGCAAGCAACTTCAGTCTCCGGTCCATTTTCCACCCCATTTGTCCTGTTAGGCGCACATCGTATTGGGGCGAACTGCCCTTGGATACACTCAAAAGTTGCTCCATGCTGGCAATTAAAAATGGCTCCCCAATATCCAGTTTTTCACCCTTTAATGGAAAATCCAAAGCAAATCGGTACCGGAAGCGATGAATGGTCAAATTCTTTAAAATGCGCTGTTCTGTCCGGAACCTATGACCAAAACGAACAACCAAAGGAGTAGAGGTAATGTTGTATTGTTGGGTAATACGGAGTTCATCCTGTTTACCGTCGAAAATGTTTCTAAACCGATATTGTACACCAAGTGATACACTTTGGTTATCCTGCAAGTTAAATTTTGAAAAATGGACCAGATCGATTTGCCTACCCTTAAATCTGAAGTCGCCATCCTCTATAACATAACTACGGTACGCCAAGGAAAAATTATGGGAATAATTGTTTGAAACCCTATAATTAAGGGCCATTTGAGGTTGCCAATATGCCGTTAAGTTTTCCTGTCCATGGAAAATTATAGGCATCAACCATAGAGGTAAACAACTCCACCAACTAGTACAGGATATGATCATAGTCGGCCGATAATGATTCCCGAAGCTTTATAAGTTGTCCTGCAGCAGAGAAAAGTCCTTCAAAGGTCTGATAACCCTTTTTTCCCTTTGTGGTAAAAACAAGCTCGTAATTGATGGTAGGGAGAATAAGGTTCTGAAAGGCGTCGTGCAGCACTTTTTCGGCTCCAGTGCTCCCAACAGGATGTTGTTGCTGTATCCTTTTTATACGTACTTTTTTAAATTTGGACTGTAATTGAGCCGTTATCCTTGCCCAGCTTTCTTCAGGGATATCCGTTTCTTTTATCAAGAACTCCACATCCTCTAAATCTCCGTTTTGATCGAATTCAATGCTGTAATGCAAACGACCTTTCTTGAGCTTTAGCTCGAAGCTTTTTTTTATACTGTCCGTCTCATGATAGAAGCGAACCCTTTTGGCGCCTTCCAAATAAGGCGAAACCATTTGCAAAGCGTTGGATGGGAATTCAGATTTGGGAATCCTATACTCTTTCTCATATTTGTTTTGGGCAACTGTGGAAAGAGCCAAACAGAAAAAAGGGAAAGTAAAAAACAGTTTAGACCTCATCATATCTGAAACAACTTACTTCATGGTCATTCACCATACCAATAGCTTGCATGAATGCGTAGATGACAGTACTCCCAACAAACTTGAACCCTCGTTTTTTTAGGTCTTTGCTTATGGTATCGGAGAGTGGTGTGGTAGCTGGACCATCCTTATAATTTTGTAAAGTATTCTTGATAGGTACATCATCTACAAATCCCCAGATGTAAGCACTGAAACTGCCAAACTCCTGTTGTATTTCCATAAATGCCCTAGCATTGGAAACTGTTGCATGCACTTTGAGTTTATTCCGAATGATCCCTGGATCTGACAACAATCCATCAATCTTGGATTGTTCATAATCGACGATTTTCTTGTAATCAAAATGGTCAAAGGCGCTCCTGAAGTTTTCTCGCTTCTTGAGTACCGTTATCCAGCTAAGGCCAGCTTGAAAGGTTTCCAATACCAAAAATTCAAATAGGGAGTCATCATCCCTGACCGGGGTTCCCCATTCCTCATCGTGATAGCTTTCATAAAGGGCATCTCCTTCGCACCAACCACAGCGATGTTTGCTCATAAGCTAGGTTTTCGATAAAGATAGGAGAAAAATAAAAGTTCTATACTGCCAGTAGTTCTTTAGCGACCAATGCATTTTCCAAGTCTGCATAAATCCTCGTCAAACCTTTATAAAAATCCTTTTGGTCACGCCTTCCCAATATATAAATGGCTTTGGAATTGGCACGGTTTAATATCCCAACTATGGAGACCATCTTTCCGATGAGCTTGTGTGAAGATAAACTGATGGATTGCGTCTGGGATTCAAACTGATGGAGCTTGCTTTCCAGATAGAGGTAGGTTTCGTTTACGGGCTTTCCAATAATATAGACCGATCCAATTCGGATCGACTTGGGTTTGGGCTTTGGGTGTGATAGGGTGTCCGAGTTGCTCATAGCGTACAATTTTGATTAGAACCATTGTATCAAGAAAAGGTACAACGGCATACCAAGGGTAATGTTGAATGGGAAAGTAAAGGCCAGCGCCATGGGGACATATAGACTTGGGCTGGCCTTGGGTGCCGCAATCCGCATAGCTGCGGGCACGGCTATATAAGATGCGCTGGCCGCCAAAATGGCGAACAGAAATCGGTTACCTATGCTTTCGGTAATGTATTGACTGAACCAGGCTACTAAGCAGCCATTAAGGATGGGAAGTCCGATGGAGAAAATCAAGGCGAACCATCCCTTGTTCAAAAATGATTTGATTTTTTTGCCACTGGTTATTCCCATGTCCAATAGGAATACCGCCAAAAATCCCTTAAATATATCGGTTGTGAAAGGTTTGATTCCTTCGGCCTGGTGTTCGTTGGCCAGAAAGCCAATGGCCAGACTTCCCAGGATGAGGAGCACACTGCCATTGGTTACGGAATGATGCAGCACCTTGGAGAAATTTCCTTTTTCCTTTTTCTCTTTC
>JBCCUY010000333.1:0-3866 GCA_039196145.1 Bacteroidota bacterium | reverse complement strand
AGATAGTATTTTTCTGTTTTTTTGGTACAAAAATGACTTAGTGGCTACTACTCAGGGTACTCCACCCTTAAATGGTAAATATTGGTAAGTTTTTGCTTTAGCACTTTCTTCACCTGTTCCATTTCCTTTAGTGTGATATTGGCATTTAGAAATTGGTTGGCCTGCATTTGTCCCTTAACAATTTTCTCCACAAACTCATCAATGATCATAAAGGTTGGATTCTTTAGGCTTTTGGAAGCTGCCTCCACGGCGTCAGCCATCATCAAAATAGCGGTTTCCCTGGAAAAAGGAATAGGTCCCGGGTATCTAAAATTCTTTTCATCCACCTTTTCCTCCAGCTCCTGTTGCTTTTTGTAAAAATAGAACACCAAGGTAGTGCCATGGTGGGTGCGAAGAAAATCAATGATTCGATCGGGAAGGTTGCTCTTTCTGGCAATCTCAATTCCCTTGATAACGTGGTCTATGATGATTTTGGCACTTTCACGGGGCGGAAGGTCGTCATGGGGGTTTACATTGGTTATCTGGTTCTCTGTGAAAAAAGTAGGGTTTTCCATTTTTCCAATATCGTGGTACAACGCCCCTACCCTAACCAACATGGCATTTGCACCTATTTCGTTAGCGGCGACTTCCGCTAGGTTCGCAACTTGCAAAGAATGATGGAATGTACCCGGTGCCTTATCGGATAACTCCTTGAGCAATTTTGAGTTGGTATCGGAAAGTTCCAAAAGGGACACATCGGAAACAAGACCAAAAATCTTCTCATAAATATAAATCAGCGGCTGGGCGAAGAGGGTCAACAATCCATTCAAAACAAAAATACCGAACAGGATCCACTCAATATTCTCCAAATTACCCTCATGTATGGCATGGAATGCAAAATAGCCTATAATATAAATCAAGGTTATCTGTCCAACGGAAATGAACAAGTTGGCCCTTTTATAGAGCTCAGAGGCCGTCAAAATGGTAACAATTCCCGCTATGGTCTGCAAAAAGATATACTCGAAACTATTGGGAACCACAAAACCAAGAATTAATACAGTCAACACATGTACAAATAATCCCAACCGTGCGTCAAAGAAGTTTTTCAGTACCAAGGGAAGGATACAAAGGGGTACCACAAAAACATAGCTTTCGTTGTTTTTGACCATTAATGTTGTGGCCAGAACCATCAAAAGAATATTCACAAAAATAAAGGTGACCTTATTGTTGTTCTTAAAGATTTCGCTCCGGTATCTTTTCAGAAAGAGAAAGAGCATGATTAGCACCAAGGCTACCAAAATAGTATACCCCAACAGGATGAAATAGTAGTTGTTGCCCCTCCATAACTCCGACTCGTACTCTTCTTTTAGTGAATCAAGAATCTTAAAATTCTCAGCTTCCACCACTTCACCTTTGGCGATAATTAGCCTTCCTTCGGAAACTTCCCCTCGGGTGAACGAAATTTTGGATAATTCATCTGCCAATGCCCTTTCGGTCAAAGCTTCATCGTAAAAAGTGTTTACTTTAAGAAGTCGTTGCACAGTTCCAATCAAGTTCCTCCCTTCAGATGGACTCAATGATGGCAATATTCGGGATATACGTTCCTTGGACTCCTGGAGGTTCAAATATCCCCCGCTCGCCAAAGGCCTGGCCTCATTATTTTTAATCAATAATATGGAACCCGCAGTGGGTAATTCTTGAAAAACACCATTCGCATAAACACTATCCACAGCCTTTGAAGCCACTTCCAATAAGGCTATTCGTTGTCTTTGAGGGTATGAACTGCTGGAAAATAGTTTATTGAGTTCTTCCCGCACCTCCTGCTGGACTGTTGCAAGTATGTTGGCATCATAGGTGTAATAATCGGTTTTATTATCCCTTAGTGATTGCTGTTCTTCTGCAATTTCTTCTTGCGTCTTTTTTATGGAAAAATCAATTGGCGCATACAGATTTTCGTATTGCCAAGGCTTCCCTTTTTGGAATTCATATTTGAACTTCCCTCCTTTCGGAAAAAAGAAGACGATCAGACCAACAGATACGAGGTATAGAAAATACTTGTAGGCAAGCGATTGGTGCTTATATACGTTATCCAAAGTTTTTCCCATACGGCGCGGTATTGCCCCAAAAATAGAAAATATAAATAAGAAGTAGGAGCCTTATCAAGGATAGGGCCTTGCGTTTAATTTTAGTATTTTCGCATCATTAAAAATGCATAGATGAATAAAGTTGTAATTGTTTCTACCGCCAGGACACCCATTGGTAGTTTTATGGGTGCGCTTTCTACAGTAACCGCGCCCAAACTAGGGTCCGTTGCCATTAAAGGGGCGTTAGATAAAATAGGACTGGCCCCGGAAAATGTTGAGGAAGTTTTAATGGGAAACGTTGTTCAGGCTGGAACAGGTCAGGCACCTGCAAGGCAAGCTGCGTTGTACGCAGGAATACCAAATTCCGTCCCCTGCACCACCATAAATAAGGTATGTGCCTCTGGCATGAAGGCCATTATGCAAGGTGCCCAATCCATAGCATTGGGTGAAAACTCCATTGTAGTAGCCGGTGGTATGGAGAACATGAGCTTAATACCCCACTATGCTTACATGAGAAACGCAACCAAATTTGGACCGACCACCCTGGTGGATGGAATGCAGAAAGACGGTCTGGTAGATGCCTATGACCAAAATGCCATGGGGGTTTGTGCGGATGCCTGTGCTGTGGAGCATGAATTCAGCCGTGAGGATCAAGATGCCTTCGCCATTCAGTCTTACGAACGTTCCGCAGCAGCTTGGAAAGCTGGCAAATTTGCCAGCGAGGTCGTTCCCGTTGAAGTACCTCAACGACGCGGCGAACCAATCGTTGTGGATGAGGATGAGGAGTTCAAGAATGTAAAAATGGAAAAGATTCCAGCACTCCGACCTGCCTTCACAAAAGAGGGTACGGTTACCGCTGCCAACGCTTCCACCATAAATGACGGAGCCGCGGCTGTGGTACTTATGAGTGCCGAAAAGGCATCTGAACTTAACCTTAAACCTTTGGCAACCATTAGATCTTATGCCGATGCGGCGCAGGAACCAGAATGGTTTACCACCGCTCCGGCAAAAGCATTGCCAAAAGCTTTATCAAGAGCTGGAGTATCTATTGAAGATATCGATTTTTTTGAGGTGAATGAGGCGTTTTCAGTTGTGGGCCTTGCCAATATGAAACTACTGGGATTGGATGATTCCAAAGTAAATGTGAATGGAGGTGCCGTTTCTTTAGGTCATCCACTGGGATGTTCTGGGGCAAGAATCACTATCACATTGCTCAGTGTACTGGAACAGAACGATGCAAAATTAGGCGCAGCAGGTATCTGCAATGGTGGCGGTGGGGCCTCGGCCATTATCTTGGAAAGAGAATAATTCACCCATTCGGCCACGCATGCAATATGGAATCTGCCATCTTAGTATAGTTCCCATAAGAACCCATCCTGATGACAGTGCCGAGATGTGCTCCCAATTACTATATGGGGAACATATGAAGGTATTGGAAAGCAGAAAGAAATGGAGCAGGGTACGTACGGCATATGACAGCTATGAAGGTTGGGTTTGCAACAACCAGTTCGCAACAATAACCGAAACGGATTACAAGGAATTGGATTCCAAGTCCAACCCAGACTTCTCCTCGGATGTCATAGCACATGCTTGTTCCTCCGATGGAATGCTCCTGCCGCTTCTATTGGGATCCATAGTATCCTCCTCGCCTCTGCTCCAACACCAATTTGAAGGGCATTCCCTTTCAGGGAAACAGCCAAAAGCCAATTTGGTGGAAACCGCTTTGCTTTATCTCAAGGCTCCTTACCAATGGGGAGGAAAAACACCCTTCGGAATAGATTGCTCCGGTTTCACCCAAATGGT
>JBCCUY010000332.1:0-3895 GCA_039196145.1 Bacteroidota bacterium | reverse complement strand
TTTTTGGAAATTACGGGACTAAAACTGATTCAAGACTAAACATCAATCTGGGTGGAATGACCAAAAAGCTTTGTGAGCCCAGCATTCAAAATGTAGAAGACAGATTCCTTTCCGATATTGAAAATGTAAAACGCTTTCAAATTAAAAAAGATAGGCTGTACCTGTATTTGAATGACAGTGATTACCTTTTATTTTCAAAGTTACATATTATTGATGAAGGCGGGCTTTATGGAGAAGCGCAGTAGGAAGTTTATTTTCCCATGCTTGTTCTTGGTATTTTACCGGTAACAGTGCCAATTACGGCGCAAGGGCCTGCGCTAAGCGGTTTGGTAAAAGATGTTAAGTCAGCACTGGCGGAACCTTATTAGGAGCTTCGGTTTACAAAGTATCACAAAACAAAGGGGCCATTACCAACGAGTGCGGTTTTTTTTCACTTGGCATTCCCAAAGGACAACATCATTTAACTATATCTTATCTTGGATATTGGGAACTGACTTTTTCTGTTGACCTTACTGAAAACCACCAACGCGATATAGAATTACAGCCTGCCAAGGTGTTGGCCGCATTGTTGTGACAAGCGACCAAAACCATTACGGACAAACCAAGCACACCCTGCCAGGCATTGTAAACATCAAACCAAGGGCATAAAAAAAACCACCTTGCTTTTCAAACAAAAATGTACAGTTCTAAAATCTATAAATTTTCGAGGTTTTCTTAAAGTGTTATAGGCGTTTTTAGGTAAACACAAGTCCAAAAAGTGTACTGATATCGTATTATGATGTACTAACAATTTTTATATAAAGTACATATATCCATGAAGCACTTCGTTCAAAATTTTATCGCTCCGGTCTACCATCTAACAATTAAGGAAGACTTGGGGAGAGGATTAAAAATAGATGAAAATGTCTATATAACCAATAACGATGAAGTAAAGCGGAGCTTTATTTCCGACCCTCTCAAGCACAATATAGGAGCCCTCGAGACCGTGTCTTTAGAAAATTGTAATGTATTTTTCTATTCGACAATAGAGACCAACAGTGAAAAGTTGATTGAAGATACGATATTGCGCCACAGGACGATTCTGTTGAATTTCATTTATAAATGCGAAGGTTTTTTGACCAAGTTGTGGATCGTAAAAGATAATGCCTGTACCATAGACAAAGGTTTTCTTGAAGTTTTTGAAGTTCTGCCCATGGACCGGATGAAGACTTTTTTCACTACTTCCAATTATATTGGAATGGTGAACACTTTGTCCGGTGGTGAAATAAAGGAAACCGAATATTCGAAGAAAGAGATTGAAAACGCACTACATATTTTTTCGAGTTTTCGATTTAGGGATTTTGAAGAGACCTTTAACGAAGATGATCTCTCTTCAAAATACAATGAGGAAAATCGAGTGGGATTATCCCTCTCGTTTCTTTCGGAAATAAGGCCTCAGCATAACCTGGGGATAAAGATCAGTAATTTTTGTTCTTTGTTCGAGTCCCTGTTTTCCACAAGTTCAAACGAATTGGTTCATAAGTTGTCGGAAAGAATAGCGTATTTCTTAGAACATAGACCCGAGAAAAGACTTGAGACGTATAGAAAAATCAAAGAACTGTACACCGTTAGATCCTTGATAGTCCATGGGGCGGGAATCAATAAAAAGAGGCATACCAAGCTAGCTGGTTATTCTGAACAGGCCGATGACATTACTAGAAGGTTCCTGCATAAAATATTGAGGAGCAGAGAACTCCTTAATACTTTTACAAAACATGAAAACAAAGATTTGGAAGACTATCTCAACTTAATGGTATTCGGGAAAAGATTGAAGAAATAGAATATGTTCTTACAAATTGAAAGTCCATTATGGATCTACCAAAAGTTCATATCGCCTTCCCGTGTGCAAATTGAGCTCTTGTATATAGACATCCGAATTAAGAAATGGGCCACGGCCATTTGCTGGCAATGAAATAGCCCCAAATGGATATTTCAACGGCGGCGAACAGCCATACCAGATCTTTGATAAAGGGAATGGCGGACAATATGAAAAGGAATACCAAAAGGGGCAGTCGTAAGAACCGTTTTAGGCGTAGCATCCCTTTAAGGGATATCGCCAAAAAGAGGGCAAATCCCAAAAAGGGAAGTTTTTCATATAGGGACTCAATAGGTAACATAGGCTTTGTTTTTAAATTAATGTGTTGAAAAATTTCTTTTTCGATTGGCTTTGGGACCTCACGGGAATGGAATTGGTCATACCTGTCCCGTTTGGCCTTCGCCCGCCCTTCGGTCATCTTCCCCGAACAGGCATCGGAGCACAAACTGGCCAAAGTATTTGCCGTTGCCCAGATCCAGCCAGTGGCATGGTTTCTTATAAGGAAGACCGTTATTGGGGGCTTTAGCTGTTTGGCAAGCTCCAATCCAAACCCTACCCCATCGGAACAACCGATTACGATGTTAGCCCTTGACCTGCGGTCATTGGCTGTGACCTGCTGTGGTACTGCTTCCCAATTAAGGCCTAAGGCCATGTTGACCTTGGTGACGGAACATACGGCCTTGTTCTCCCAGATATCCTGTGGAATGCACAGTGGTCTACAACATTGGAGGGCTGTACGGCATCCATCAAAAATGGTGACATTCAGACCGGGGCGTCACATTTGGACAAGGGCATGGTCGAGCCTTGCGAGGCGTGAGCACAATGGGAATCTGTTCCCCTTGCTCCTACCAACGCAAGCGTTATGGGAGGTATAGGGAAAAAAGGGAGATTACATAGTCGGTTTGTTCAAAACTGACGGAAATGGAGAACTGCCCGACACCCGTTTCGCTCAGTGTTTTAAAGAAAGTGTTCATAGATACTTGTTTTTCGATACACCTTCAATTTACCCAAAAATCCCTGTAAACCCCAGTAATTAAAAGGTTTCTTCCACCTCTGTCTTCACTTTCCCCTAACCACAAAAAAGCGCCCCTAAGGAGTGCAGCGTTAAGGATTGCAGCGATAGCTCCGCACGAATGTGCTAGTGCGGACTACAAGCGAAAAGCCTGCCCGAACGCCTAAAACCTTACAGAAATATTGCCGAAAAATTGAGGGCGGGCACTTACCAAATCCTTAGTAATTGGTTTGATAAGGCTGAAATCCTGGATATTCAAACCGTCCTTCTTTTTTATCTGTCGTATCTCCTCTCTCAGGGTCTCCATCTTGGTCAGTTTTTCTTGGTGGAAACCCAATGAGGTTTTCCTTTTATGGGTCTCCAACGAACCTAGATTGTAATTCAGGTCAAATTTTTTATCCGTATTTCTTTCAAGAACTTATCATGAAGCCGTATTACTTGGATGGCCACCTTATCAGGGACGAAACGGTGTTGTTTCCTGCCCGATATGGAAATTTGAAACGAGCCTGCATCCGTGGAGCCCCAAAAATGTTGGGTCTATGTTGACGCTTTGTTTGAGAAAAATGGAGACCGGGACATCAAAGTAGAAGATGTTCCTACGTTTGGGTTCAAAGGAGGTAAGCAATCGGCAACCTCATGCCGATTCAGAACTAGGAACCACTATTTTAGCAAATGGAAATACTTCTGCAGGTTCTGAAGCATACGATGTTGGAACTAAAGACTTAAGCATTGCCTAGGCACATTTAAAAGTTAAGGATAACAAGGTAGTGTCCTATGCGGGTTTTGCCGGAAAGAAAGCGGTCAGTTTAATAACAAAAAAGAATGGAAAAGTTATTTAAACTTGTTTTCGGAAAAAAACAATCCTTTAGAAGTTGAATAATACATTAAAGTTTTAAATGAAGTTTTGAGAATGTATATATTAGGCGGTCGTTTCAGACTATAAGGAAAGGATAAAGTCATATTTACTATTGAAGCAAACACCAAAATTATTTGTGTGGATTCTGTTAACTGTGATGGCCTAACTTCAA
>JBCCUY010000331.1:0-3896 GCA_039196145.1 Bacteroidota bacterium | reverse complement strand
TATTAAACTAACCCGCTTGCTGCACGCCAAAGCGGCCTAAAATTAATATATGGATTATTTCACATCGAACGCGGCTCAAATTATTTTGCTCGCTTTCCTCGCCAACACCTTTCTACAAAGTGGTCTTGACAAGATTTTGGATTGGAAGGGAAATCTTGGTTGGCTTACTGGGCATTTTTCCAAAACTCTGGTTAAGGGTATGGTTCCCCTGCTTTTGGGACTCGTATTGCTTTTGGAAGTGGCCTCGGGAGTTTTAAGTGCAATTGGTATTTATGAGTTTCTTTTTTCAGGTGAAAGTACCGTTGCTTTTTGGGGAGCGGTATTTTCCTCGGTGACTCTACTCGTATTGCTCTTTGGTCAAAGATTGGCCAAGGATTATGATGGGGCCAGAACCATTGTTATCTATCTGGTTCCTGCCGTGTTTTTGATTTATTTGCTTCAATAAAAGGCAAATAGCCATTTACTAAACTTTGAAATAATGAAAAAAATAATTGCGTTGTTGATGGTGGCAATCCTTTTTTCCTGCCAACCAGAATCCTCCAAAACAACATACGAAGCCCGGGATTATAGTGTATATATTCAGGGAAATCTTGCAGGAAAGCATTCAAGTCGTCTAGATTCGGATGGGAATTATGTGTTTACCTACGCCTTTAACGATAGGGGTCGGGGGCCGGAATTGACGGAAAAAATTATACTACATACAAATGGAGCGATCCAACAAATGGAAATATCCGGTGTCAATTATTTAAAGGATACCATTTCTGAGGTTTTCAACTATGAGGATGGTACGGCTATCTGGAAAAGCACCTCTGAGAAAGGAGAGGCTTCCTCAGATGCCAATGCTTTTTATTCAAGTGTAAATGGCACTCTTGGGGATTGGGAGTTGTTGATCCGTAAAATGTTGTCCTCTCAAAACCAGTCGGTTGATTTGTTGCCGAGTGGTTCGGCAAGAATATCCGACATTGACAGCGTTGAAATTGGAGGAATACCCCTTAAACTTGTAGCGGTCACGGGGTTTGGGTTTGTCCCTTCCCACCTATGGTTGGATCAAGATGATAGGATTTTTGCTTCGATCTCCTCCTGGATTTCAATCATTGGAAACGAACATGAATCAATGGTGGATGAACTCATGGCCTTTCAAACGGAAAAAGAAGATGCCTATTTTGAAGCCCTTGCTAAAGGGCTGACAGAAATTCCTTCCTCTAACTTAGTCATAAAAAACACCAATCTGTTTGATGCACATTCTGGAAACATTTTACCCAACCAAACTATTGCAGTCAACGGTAATTCCATTGTTGCTGTGTTAGATGGAAATGATGAAATTCCAGATGACGCCCTAATTATTGATGGTGCCAAAAAAACACTTATGCCCGGCCTTTTTGATAATCATTGTCATGTTCAGAAGGAGGATGGCTTGCTGCATCTGGCAGCTGGAGTTACCTCGGTTAGGGACATGGCAAATTCACGAGAACTCCTGGAGATCAAGAAACAATTTGATGCGAATACCAATATCGGGCCCAGGATTGTTACCCTTGCCGGATTTATTGATCAAAAAGGACCCTTTGCCGGCCCTGGGCTTACCATTTCCAATGTTGAAGAAGGCAAAAAAGCCATTGAAGATTATCAAAAAGACGGCTATCAACAAATTAAACTATATAGCTCTATAAATCCCGACTGGGTAAAACCCCTAGCGGCAAGGGCACACGAATTGGGTTTAAAATTAAGTGGGCACATTCCTGCCCATATGTTGGCGGAAGAAGCCATCAAAGATGGATATGACGAGATTCAACATGTAAATATGTTGGTGCTCAATTTCCTTTCGGATACCATTGACACCCGAACTCCATTGCGATTTAGTGCTGTGGCCGAACATGCACAAGCATTGGACTTAAAAGGAAAAGAATTTCAAGATTTTGTTCAACTCCTGAAAGAAAGAGAAATAGAAATTGATCCAACAGTTTCTATTTTTGAAGGGATGTTTACCACAAAGGCTGGCCAACCCGACCCACAGTTTGAGGCCATTCTTGACCGATTGCCGATTCAAGTGCAACGTAGTTACCTCTCCGGGGGGTTACCTATTCCCAATGGTATGGAGCAACAGTACAAAGATTCTTTTACCAAGTTGTTGGATATTCTTTTAGAATTACATGAAAGCGGGGTGACACTCTTGCCAGGTACCGATGCCATGCCGGGGTTTGCGCTTCACAAGGAGTTGGAAAACTATGTGAAAGCGGGAATACCTGCAAAAGAGGTATTACAATTAGCTACATTGAAATCCGCAGAAGTAATAGGTGTGGATGACCAATTAGGTTCAATAGAAAAGGGGAAACTAGCGGATTTTATCTTGATAGATGGTAATCCTGTTGAAAACATTAGTGATATCCGTAGAGTAGAACTCACCATTAAAAATGGGAAAGTCTATCGTCCTAAAGAACTGTATTCCGCGCTGGGAATTCGACACTTCAAATAAAAAAAGCCCATTCCAATGAATGAGCTTTTAGACTTTTAGATTCCCCTTTTTTATTTCTTATACTTATCGTTCAAAATCTTAACGATTGCATCGGTCAGGTTCTGGGCATCTTGGCCATAAAGCACAGCGCCTCCATCACCTCCACCAAGGATATAGGTAAAGCCATTTGTCGCTCCATAGGCCTTAATCTCATCTTTAACTTTACTCACCAAGGAGTCCATCTCGGTTTGACTGGTCTGCTGCAACTGTTGCTCTTCTTGCTGCAATTGTTGTCCTACAAATTGTCCTTTTTGCTGAAGTAGTGCGTATTCTTCCTGAGCGCTTTTCTGTGACATTTTTTGCGCCTTGGTTTGGAATGCCTGAAGCTCCAACTGGAATGCTTGGGAAATACTGTCCCTTTTCTTGGTCAATGCTTCAGCTTTGGCTTTAAATTTAGCTTCTACATCCACCTTCTCCTGGTATTCGTCCATCAACTTTACGTTGTCGACATATCCGATTTTATTTTGTTGGCAAGCCATTGCAACAATGGCGAAAGCAAGTACCGTAAGTTTTTTCATTTTTCTCTTTTAAGGATGCGCAAAAATAGAAAAGCTTTTTTAATGATCGCCATTAACTTTTAATCAAGCTATGCTCGCCTGGATGAAGTATAGGAGAAACTAATTGTTTACATCAAAAGCTATAGTTTTCGCCTATTTAAACCATCTCGTTTTTCTCCCTTCTCCTTGTCTTAATCAATCTACACGGCATTATTATACCCTATGTGGTTCAAAATCCCAAGAAATAGTCTTAAAACTGCTTTTTCTTCTTTATCACATAAATGATTGAGGAGTACTCCTTTGTGGACATTGCCTTAAGGTTAGAAAGCAAACCAACGATGAAAGCCTGCATCCAAGGCCATTTGTTCCCTTTGTACTTTTCTGAAAGAAGGGATACATAAAACGAATCAAAAATCATGGGCCTTATAGCCACGACTTCCATACCGTGCTTTTCAAAAAGTTTGGAAATCGAAGTTCTTGAAAAATGCCAGAGGTGTCTGGGCACATCGTAAGCCGCCCAATACTTTTTGTAGTGGACAGCATCATAAGATTTATAGTTTGGGACCGCCACCAATAGGACTCCCTGATTCTCAAGCAACGACTTTAGCTGACTAATTTGATCGTCTAAACGGGGAAGATGTTCCAACACATGCCACAGGGTAATTACATCAAATTTTCCGCCTTTTAGTTCGGTGGCCGTTTTACTAAGTACTATATCTTTCTGAGCGGCTTTTCCCCTGGCCTTGTCATTGGGCTCAACGCCTTTCACTGTGTACCCCTGTTTCCTTGCAGCAAGTAAAAAATCGCCTGTTCCAGCACCAAAATCCAGTAGTTTTTCCCTGTTAATTACCTGACTATCAATAAATTGAATCTTTTTTTTCAAGCTATAG
>JBCCUY010000330.1:0-3904 GCA_039196145.1 Bacteroidota bacterium | reverse complement strand
GTTTGATTTCATTTAACTTCATCAAAGCTTCCACTGGGGTAAGGGTATCTATGTCCAAATGTAAAATTTCATCTTTGATCTCTTCCAAAAGTGGGTCATCAAGGTTAAAAAAACTTAACTGCATCTCATTTTGCACCCCTTGCAGTTTGTCCGTCATCTCTTCACTGGAATGCGATTTTTCCAACTTTTTCAGAATTTTATTGGCCTTTTGGATAACCTGTTGTGGCATTCCGGCCATTTTGGCGACATGAATTCCAAAACTATGCTCACTACCTCCTGGAATTAGTTTTCTAAGGAAAAGTACATTGTCCTTGAGTTCCTTTACGGAGACATTGTAGTTTTTGATGCGCCCAAAGGTAGACGTCATTTCATTGAGTTCATGGTAATGGGTGGCAAACAGGGTTTTGGCCCGCGAAGGATGCTCATGCAAATATTCCGAAATGGCCCAGGCGATGGAAATACCATCGTAGGTGCTGGTTCCCCTCCCAATTTCATCCAGAAGCACCAAACTCCGTTCCGAAAGGTTGTTTAGGATAGATGCAGTCTCGTTCATTTCTACCATAAAGGTGGATTCACCCATGGAAATGTTATCACTGGCACCGACTCTCGTGAAGATTTTGTCCACTAAACCAATATTGGCCTCCGATGCCGGAACAAAACTTCCCATTTGCGCCAGGAGCACAATAAGCGCAGTTTGGCGAAGAATGGCAGATTTACCGCTCATATTGGGCCCGGTAATCATGATAATCTGTTGTTCCTCGCGGTTGAGGACCACATCATTGGTGACATAGGTTTCCCCCAAGGGCAATTGCCTTTCAATGACCGGATGCCTCCCATCTTTGATGTGTAGTGCCATTGAATCGTTCATTATGGGTTGTACATAATGATGTTCCTTGGCAAGCTGGGAAAAACCGCAGAGGCAATCCAGTTGGGCAATTAACCGTGCATTTTGCTGTACCGGAATAATGTATTCCTGCATCCATACCAACAATTGCTCAAAGAGCTGTTGTTCCAGTTGATAAATGCGTTCCTCTGCACCAAGAATTTTAGCCTCGTATTCTTTTAATTCCTCTGTGATGTAGCGCTCCGCATTCACCAAGGTCTGTTTCCGAATCCAACTTTCCGGAACCTTGTCCTTGTGAGTGTTCCGTACTTCGATATAATACCCAAAGACATTGTTGGAAGCAATTTTAAGCGAGGTGATACCAGTTTGTTCGGTCTCTCGTTCCAGCATTTTATCCAGGTAATCCTTGCTCGAAAACGCTAGGTTCCGAAGTTCGTCCAGTTCCTCAGAGTAGCCGGTGGCTATGGTTTGTCCTTTCAATAGATTCACTGGTGCTTCTTCATGCAGCACCTCCTTTATCTTGTGCCTTAACGACTCGCAGGCATCCAACTGCTGTCCTATAAGATTCAAGGATTCGTTTGGACTTTCCAAAGCAAGCTGTTTAATGGGAACCACCGCTTCCAAGGAATTTTTAAGTTGGATGACTTCCTTGGGATTGATTTTGCCTGTGGCCAATTTGGAAATCAACCGTTCCAAATCCCCAATTTGTTTGATCCAGTGCTGTGTTTTTTCTAGGAGTGTCTCTTCTTCGGAAAGATGGGCCACAACCTGATGCCGCTGCTGGATTTGTCCAAGATTTTTTAGGGGCAGCGCCAACCAGCGTTTCAACAGACGTCCTCCCATTGGGGATATTGTCTTATCGATGATATCCAAAAGGGTTATGGCATTGAGGTTGGTGGAATGGTAGAGTTCCAAATTTCGAATGGTGAACCGATCCATCCAAACGTATTGCTCTTCGGCAATCCGTTGTATTTTGGTAATGTGCTTGAGCTGTTTGTGCTGGGTCTCGGACAAGTAGTGCAATACAGCTCCCGAGGCCACAATTCCATGGGAGAGCTGGTCTATTCCAAAACCTTGAAGCGTCTTGGTCTTAAAATGGCCGGTGAGGCTCTCATGGGCATAGTCGTCCTGGAAAATCCAATCTTCCAGAAAAAAACTATGGAACTGCGTTCCGAAGACCTCAATAAATTCCTTTTTATGATTTTTGGATACCAATACCTCATTGGGGCCAAAATTTTGTAATAGCTTATCTACCTGTTCGGCCGAACCTTCGGAGGTAAGGAATTCCCCAGTGGAAATATCCAAAAAGGACACCCCAAATTTGTTTCGTCCAAAATGGACTGCACATAGAAAATTGTTGCTTTTGGCGGATAGTATATCGTCATTCAGTGCAACTCCTGGTGTTACCAACTCGGTAACCCCTCTTTTCACGATACTTTTGGTGAGTTTAGGGTCTTCCAGTTGATCACAAATGGCAACCCGTTGGCCCGCTTTGACCAATTTTGGCAAATAAGTGTTGAGCGAATGGTGTGGAAAACCTGCCAATTCCGTCTTATCTCCCCCATTGTTTCTATGGGTGAGGATGATACCAAGGATTTTGGAAGCCTTGACCGCGTCTTCACCAAAGGTTTCGTAGAAATCCCCAACCCGAAACAGTAATAGCGCATCAGGATGTTTGGTCTTGATGGTGTTGTATTGCTGCATTAAAGGAGTAACCTTCTTAGATTTCGATGAAGCGGCCACAGCGGATGTTTTATTCGTGAACGATTTGAACGAATGTACCGTTTTCCACCTACCCCCAAAATTTTTGTTGATATTTTTGCGGTTATAGTTGAAAAAATATGACCCGGAAACTAGAGAACAGTGAGCTGAATCGATTGGATGTTGAATCCTATAAGGCAGCCAAAAAAACACCGATCATTCTTATTCTCGATAATATCAGAAGTTTGAACAATATCGGTTCTGTTTTTAGAACAGCGGATGCCTTCTTGATCCAGAAGATTTATTTATGTGGAATTACTGCCACGCCCCCGCATAAGGATATCAGAAAGACCGCTTTGGGTGCAACGGAAAGTGTGGACTGGGAGTACCGTGAAAGCACCTTGGATTTAGTACAGGAACTAAAACAAGAAGGTGTACGGACCATTGCCATAGAACAGGTCGAAAATGCAATCATGCTGAACACGTTCTTACCAGCACCGGATAACACCTTTGCCCTTATTTTTGGCAATGAGGTAAAAGGGGTTTCCCAGAAGGTGGTAACGGCCAGTGATGAGGTTCTGGAAATTCCGCAATTTGGAACTAAACATTCCTTAAACATCTCCGTAAGTACTGGGGTGGTGGTGTGGGATATATGGTCTAAACTCAATATCCATTAAAGAAAAAAGCCCTGATATTTCAGGGCTAAACATATAGTTTGAGTTAGTTAGTTTCTCGATTAGAGAGGTCTAATAAAATAAAACCATTCGTTATATCCAAACATTTTCCAAAAATTCTCTTAAATGTTAAAGGATAGGATGTTGTGCTCCAAGGCCTCCAAAACGCTTTCATAATCGGCCGGATTGTGCACAAAATCTTGGTCGCTCATGTCTAGAATAAGACTATTCTGATTAGGGTGTCCCTTGATAAAATCCATATAACCTTGGTTAATTTTTTCTAAATAAGAGGGACTTATGTTCTGCTCGTAATCCCTTCCTCTTTTTTTGATGTTCTCCAAAAGTCGCTCCGTGCTTTGGTACAAGTAAAGATAGATTTCGGGCTTTTTAACCTCTTTGTACATGAAATTGAAGACCTTTCGATACAAATTGAATTCTTCCTCCTGCAGGGTTATTTTTGCAAAAATCAAGGACTTAAAAATATCGTAATCACTTACCATAAAACTTTTGAAGAGGTCAAACTGTGAGGTGTCGTCCATAAATTGCTGATAGCGGTCAGCGAGAAAGGACATTTCCAAAGGAAATGCATAGCGGGACTGATCCTTATAAAATTTGGGTAGAAAAGGATTGTCGGCAAAACGCTCCAAGACAAGTTTAGCATTAAAGTCTTCGGCAATCATTTTGG
>JBCCUY010000329.1:0-3904 GCA_039196145.1 Bacteroidota bacterium | reverse complement strand
TGATAAATAACGGGACGGAAAGTAAATCCTATCACCATATTCTCTATGTGCTGCTGGAGTTGTTGAAGATAATAGCACTTCTTACACTGGGAATCAGCCTATTTAAATACAGGGTGTCGAAACCCTTTCTAACCAAAAAGATATAATCATGAAAAAAATTTGGACTCTATTCATAGCTGTTGTAACCCCCTCTTTCTCTGCCTTAATTTGGGTGGGAACTGAGGTCTATCAAACCCAGCCCCCGATTCCAGAAACTGTTAAGGTTTTGGAGACTATGGAGGTCGTTTACACAAGGGAAGACATACAGACTGGTCAAAATGTCTGGGAGTCGATTGGTGGAATGGAAGTGGGCTCCATATGGGGCCATGGAAGTTATGTTGCCCCAGACTGGACAGCGGATTGGATACATCGTGAGGCAGTCTTCATGTTGGGCGCCTGGGCAAAAGAAGATTTCAACTCTGACTATGGTGATTTAGGGGTTGAGGAAAAAGCCGCTTTGAAAGCAAGGCTTGTGAAAGACATTAAATCGAACAGCTTTGATTTCAGTGGCAACGAGCTTTTTATCTCCCAAAAAAGGCACTTGGCGATTCAGGACAATTCTAGGCATTATTCCAAAATCTTTTCTGAGGGACATGAGCAATATGCTATTCAAAAAGGGGCTTTGACCGATACTAAGAAGCTGAGACAACTGAATGCTTTTCTGTTTTGGACTTCCTGGGCGGCCAGCACCAATAGACCAGGTAAGGATTACACCTATACCTCAAATTGGCCCCACGAACCTCTAATCGATAACACCATTACTCCAGATTCACAAATCTGGTCTGGATTTTCAATCGTCCTGTTGCTATTGTTTATTGGTATTTTGACTTACCACTATGTCAGAAACCATGAGAAAGGAGAGGCATTGACTTATCCTGAGAAAGACCCCATCAAAAACTTGAATTTGGTCGGTTCGCAGAAAGCCGTTTTGAAGTACTTCATTGTTATTTCAATTCTGATTGGACTTCAAATTGTGTTGGGGATCATTACGGCGCACTATACGGTGGAAGGCCAAGCTTTTTTTGGCTATGATCTTTCCAGAACCCTTCCCTACAGTATCACCAGAACCTGGCATACCCAACTTGCCGTATTCTGGATTGCGGCTACTTGGTTAGCAACAGGATTATTTCTTGCACCCCTGATAAGCGGTAAGGAAATGAAGTATCAGATTTTTGGAATTAATTTCATATTCCTGGCCCTACTTGTTATTGTTCTTGGATCTATGCTTGGAGAGTGGATGGGAGTACATCAGTTATTGGATTTGACCACCAATTTCTTTTTTGGTCATCAAGGTTATGAATACATGGACCTGGGGAGATTTTGGCAAATATTCCTGGCCATAGGATTGGTACTCTGGGTTATTCTGGTTGGAAGGCATGTGGTACACGGCATCAGAAAAAGGGATGATTCCAAGAATTTATTGATAATTCTTCTGGTTTCGGTAGTTGCAATTGGCATGTTCTTCTTTTCAGGGTTGATGTATGGCGAGAACAGTAGTCTTCCTGTTATCAATTATTGGAGATGGTGGTTGGTTCATTTATGGGTTGAAGGCTTTTTTGAAGTCTTTGCCACGGTGATCATCGCCTTTATATTCTTGAAGATGAAAATCCTTTCCGCAAAAACTGCTGGGAAGGCATCTATAGCTTCTGCCACAATATTTCTAGCAGGGGGTATCATTGGAACTTTACACCATCTTTATTTTTCTGGCACACCAGTACAAGCGATTGCCTTGGGAGCAACTTTCAGTGCGTTGGAGGTTGTGCCCCTCACCTTGATGGGGTTTGAAATACGTGAAAATTGGAATCTGTTGAAGGAAAATCAGTGGATACAAAGGTACAAGTGGCCCATCTACTTTTTCATCGCTGTGGCATTTTGGAATATGGTAGGGGCAGGGGTATTTGGATTTCTAATCAATCCGCCAATTGCCCTATACTACATCCAAGGATTGAACACTACAGCGGTACATGCACATACGGCCCTATTCGGGGTTTATGGGCTGCTTGGGATGGGATTCATCATTGTATGCTTAAGGTTTGCTTCCAAAAGGGAATGGAATGATGTGAAATTGAAAAGGGCGTTTTGGTTTTTGAACATTGGTTTGATCGCAATGGTGGTGTTGAGCCTCTTACCCGTCGGAATCATCCAAGCTTACACTTCTATAACAAAAGGGTACTCGTTTGCAAGGGATGCCGAGCTGCTTTACTCTCCCACGGTGCAAACCTTAAAATGGTTAAGAATGGTTGGGGACACGATTTTTTCTGTTGGCATTTTCTATTTCTGCTGGTTTACCATCGCGGAGACCATTTACAGCATTCGACAAAGATTTAATAAATGAAATTAGAAACATATTCAAAATGATACTAAGCAATATTTGGGAAGGCTTTCCCAAGAAGTCTAAGGGACCCAACGTCACAAAGTTGTTGGATACCCAAACCTCAAAAGAGCTCAAAATAGAGTTCACAAAGGATGAAATGCTCAGAGAACATCGAACTCCCTTTCCAATTATGATAGAAATCTTTGAGGGTGAGATAAATTTTGCAGCTGAAGGAAGAACGCATCAGCTTGAAAGAGGACATATCATATCTCTAGAGGCAAACGTACCTCATAGCCTATTCGCTGTTCAAAACAGTATAGTTAGACTTACATTATCAAAAAGGGATACCATCGGAAGAGTAAAGAAAATAGATAACAGTAATAAATAGAAATTATGGAACGAATTGGTTACAATGACATTCCCCAGGGAATGTTCGAAAAATTATTGGCAGTGGAACATTTTTTAAATGATTCCCCAATTGAAATGAATCTGTTGGAGCTTATTCGATTACGAGTAGGGCAGATCAATGGCTGTGCATATTGTGTAGACATGCATCATAAGGAGCTTGCGCATATCGGTGAGAGTGAGTTGCGCTTGTCTGGGCTTATCGCCTGGGAAGACAGTCCATTTTTTAATCAAAAAGAAATGGCAGTTTTGCGTTTTACGGATTTCCTTACTAAAATGGGAAACAAACCCGTGACCGATGAAATCATCAGTCCCTTATTTGAGTACTTTGACAAAAATGAGGTCAGCTACTTGACTTTGGCCATTTCCCAAATCAATACCTGGACAAGGTTGATGAAAACCTTCAAGTTTGTCCCTGGGAAGTACGAAGTCAAAAAAACTGAACGGGAATCAGGGGCCGTTGCCTAATTTAGAATGTTAAGGGATAGTTAAATATGTTGTATATACAACATATTTAACTAACTTCGCCCTATGAAATATCAATTGGAACATTGTATAGGATCAAGACTTAGACGTCTTTCCAGAATAGCCGATAGGGAAATCAGAAAGGTTCTAGGGGAACATAAAATCACCGAAAACCAAATGACAATATTGTTCACATTGCATGAACTGGGCAAAGTTGAACAAGGTAAGGTAGGTGAGGTACAGTGCTTGGAAAGGTCGACCGTAAGTCGAAACATAAAACTTCTTGAAAAGCAAAACCTACTTCATCGTACGGCAGAATATAGACCAGAAGTGGAATTGACCACAGAGGGATTGGAATTGGTGAAAGTACTCATTCCCAAGTGGGAAAATGCAATGGACGTGCTGGTTGGTAAATTGCAGCATGAAGGAATGGATAGTCTTAAACATCTTGAGTCTAAACTGAAGTAAAAAATTTATCATATATGTTGTATATGCAACATTAAAAACTATAAAACACAATGATCATGAAACAGTTTAAAGAAAAAAATAAGAAGAACAGTCCAAGGATGGTCCCATGGAAGCAGGCATTGGTAACGGCTTTGGGGGTTTATCCCTTGTTGCTTACTTACGAATGGCTTGTAAAAACGGTGTTACCGGTACAACAAATGGACAGGCGGGTCA
>JBCCUY010000328.1:0-3916 GCA_039196145.1 Bacteroidota bacterium | reverse complement strand
GGAGACCAATTTAAAGCAGCAATCAGAAAGTTATAAAAGCAATGCGTGCACTTTTACAACATTTAAAAGGAGATAAGGCCATTTGGGGTATTGTTGCCCTATTGGCGCTATTTTCTTTTTTGCCGGTATATAGTGCCAGTACCAATTTGGTATATGTTAACGATGATGGGACAACTGTAGGGCATTTGGTAAAACACGCTGTGCTGTTGTTTTTAGGTTTTGGGATTATCTATGCGGTTCATCGGATTCCCACCCATTACTTCAAAGGGTTGTCTATTATTGCTCTGCCCATTGTCCTCATTCTTTTGGCCTATACGCTTACGGTGGAAACCAAAATAGGTGGTGTTACGGCAAACCGTTGGATTAAGATTCCATTTGTTGGAGTCAATTTTCAGACCTCCACTTTGGCATCCGTAGTATTGATGATTTGGGTGGCACGATATCTCACCAAAATAAAAGATACGGTCATAACTTTTAAGGAAAGCATACTGCCTCTATGGTTGCCCACTGCACTTGTGGTTTTGCTGATTCTCCCCGAGAATTTTTCCACCGCGGCAATTATAAGCTTTTTGGTGTTGGTGCTATGTTTTTTGGGGGGTTACCCCTTAAAATATTTGTTCAGTATTGTCGGCGCGGGACTGGTGCTTGCTTCAATGTTTTTGTTTGTGGTGTTTAAAACACCGGAAGTTATCCCTGGGCAAAGGGCTACTACATGGAAATCAAGAATAGAGACTTTTTGGAGCCCGGAAAAAGCGGATAAGGACGATTTACACCAGTTGACTTTGGCAAAAATCGCTATAGCTGAAGGCGGAGTTGTTGGAAAAGGAGCAGGAAAGAGTGTGATTAAAAATATGCTTTCACAAAGCACATCTGATTTCATTTTTGCCATCATCATAGAGGAGTATGGATTATTGGGAGGTGGTGCCCTATTGTTCTTTTACCTATTGCTGCTGTTTCGGATTGTGGTAGTGGCCAATTCGGCCAAAACCATCTTTTCTAAGCTTTTGGTCATAGGCGTGGGGTTGCCAATCGTTTTTCAGGCCTTTATCAATATGGCAGTTGTGGTACAGTTGTTTCCCGTTACAGGACAGCCCTTACCATTGATCAGTATGGGGGGGACGTCCATTTGGATGACCTGTATGGCAATCGGGATAGTGCTGAGTGCAAGCAACAAAATGGAAAATTTAGAGGAGGAATCCGATAGCATAGATGAAACCAACCCTTTAGAAATATTGAGTGGACAGCTATAGGTTTATTCTTTCTGGAGGGGGGACGGGAGGACATATTTATCCCGCTATTGCCATAGCCAATGAGCTAAAGCAACGGTATCCCAATGCAGAATTTCTGTTCGTCGGAGCGAAGGATAAGATGGAAATGGAAAAAGTACCCCAAGCAGGCTATAAAATTGAAGGTCTGTGGATAAGTGGATTGCAAAGGAAGCTGACATTGAAAAATCTGATGTTTCCAATCAAAGTGATAAGTAGTTTGTTGAGAGCACGCAACATAGTAAAACAGTTTCGACCTGATATAGCTATCGGCACCGGGGGATTTGCTAGTGGCCCATTACTGCGTATGGCAGCCGTTTCCAAGGTGCCTTGTGTGCTTCAAGAACAAAATTCGTACGCCGGAATTACGAACAAATTGTTGGCAGGTAAGGCAAAAACAATTTGTGTGGCTTACGATGGCATGGAACGATTTTTTCCCAAGGAGAAAATAGTGAAAACAGGAAACCCTGTGCGACAAGATTTAGTTGATATAAAAGTCAGCAAAAAGGAAGCTTTGGAATTCTATGGTCTAAATCCGGCCAAGAAGACCGTTTTGATTATCGGGGGTAGTCTAGGTGCGAGAAGAATCAACCAGCTCATTGAAAAGGAATTGAAGTTTTTTGATGATTTGGATATTCAAGTTTTGTGGCAATGCGGCAAGCTGTATTTCGAGGAATACAAGCAACATGAATCCCCATCTGTAAAGGTCATGGCCTTTATTGATAAAATGGAGCGGGCCTATACGGCAGCTGATATTATAATATCCAGGGCTGGTGCAAGCTCTGTTTCGGAATTATGCCTTATGGGAAAACCGGTGCTGTTCATACCCTCCCCGAACGTTGCAGAGGACCATCAAACCAAGAACGCGCAAGCCTTGGTGTCCAAGAACGCGGCGGTATTATTGAAGGAAAGTGAGTTGGATGGGGTATTTGAGGGAACTTTCAAGGACCTAATGAACTCAAAGGAGAAGCAGGAAAGGTTAAGCCTTAATATAAAGGAACTGGCTTTACCAAAGGCAACCCAGCATATAGTAGATGAAATCGAAAAACTATTGAAATGAAACTTCCGGACATCCATAACGTCTTTTTTATAGGTATTGGAGGTATTGGAATGTCTGCGCTGGCGCGCTATTTCAATTTTGTTGGAAAGCAGGTTGTGGGGTACGACAAAACTCGTACACCGATTACGGATGAACTTGAAGAACATGGTATTCCTGTCCATTTTGAACAAGATGTGCAATTGATTCCGACGGCATTTAAAAACAAGAAAAATACTTTGGTGGTCTATACCCCTGCTGTACCCGATTCCCATCAACAACTACATTATTTTACGGTAAATGGCTTTCAGGTAAAAAAGCGTTCCGAGGTACTTGGAATTATTACCAGGGATACATTTTGCTTTGCCGTTGCAGGTACGCACGGTAAAACCACCACGTCCTGTATTTTGGCTCATTTGTTAAACGAAACAGAAATTCCTTTTACCGCCTTTTTAGGTGGAATATCTGAGGATTTTAATAGCAATTTTGTGTTGAACGGAACCGAGTTTTCGGTGGTGGAAGCTGATGAATTTGATCGTTCTTTTTTACGATTGAGCCCAAATGTGGCCTGCATTACCTCCATGGATGCGGATCATCTGGACATCTATGGAACTGAGGATGAGCTTCATCAGTCTTTTGAAGATTTTGTGGGCCGCTTGACGCCCAATGGAAAGTTGTTTGTGAAGAATGGATTGCCGCTTAAGGGAATCACTTTTGGTATTGAGGATAATGCAGACTTCAGGGCAGAAAATATAACAATTGAACGTGGTACCTACATATTTGATTTGATTACTCCTAAAGAAGTGCTGAGACAAGTGCGCTTCACCAAACCGGGTAGGCATAACCTGCTCAATGGATTAGCTGCTTTTGCGATGGCGGTGCAGGCCGGTTCCCAGCCGAGCCGTCTAGCTGAAGCTCTAGGTACCTTCAAAGGGGTACAGCGCAGATTTTCATATCAAATCAAGGAAAAGGACTTTGTTTTCATTGACGATTATGCCCATCACCCTACGGAAATAGATGCGGTATATCAAGCTATAAGGGAGATGCATCCCAACGAGGAAATTACTGCGGTATTTCAGCCTCATCTTTTTTCACGGACCAAGGATTTTGTGGATGAATTTGCACGGAGTCTATCCAAATTTGATGCGATTTTTCTTTTGGAAATCTATCCGGCACGCGAAGAGCCCATAAAAGGAGTGAACTCCACTTGGTTGTTGGGCAAGATTGACAATCCAAAAAAGGGATTGATTGGCAAGTCTGATTTGGTAAACACCGTTAAGGCCCATAAAACAGGGGTCTTGGTGACCATGGGAGCTGGAGATATTGGATTGGAAGTACCTAAAATTAAAAACGAATTGGCGTATGCGAGTTAATTGGAATTACATAAAATTCGGGTTTCTGTGCATGGCGGTGGTTGCCCTGTACGGTTTTGCCGATCAACGCAGCAAGAGGAAAACTGTGGATGATATTTCCATTAAATTTTTGGGGGACAACAACTTATATCTGACGGAGGCCTCAGTTAATAAATTGTTAATACAAAATTATGGAGCAGTAAAAAATAGGCCTAAAGAAGAGCTAGTTTTGAATACCATAGAGGAGGTAATTCGGTCCAACG
>JBCCUY010000327.1:0-3954 GCA_039196145.1 Bacteroidota bacterium | reverse complement strand
CTTGGAAAAAGGTGCCGGATAATCGACCCCATAAAAACCTTCCTCCAAATATTTTGTGGTAACCCTATAGATTCTATCCTTATCAGGATAAAAATTATCATAACTGAGCTCATGTTTCAGATATATCGCAAGCAAAAAGAAAGCTGATATACCTGTGGCCAAACCAATAATTTTGATGAGGGACAGCCCTTTATGCTTCCAGATATGCCTCAACGAAATTTTTAAATAGTTTTTAAACATGGCCCTTTCGCCTTTTGATACTGACCCTCCGGGGTTTTTCCAGTATCCGATGATTGATGAATAAACTCCTTAATCCTCGGCTATTAAGCCTTGGACAAGTCTAGACCGTGGCCCCGATGGCCCTATTTTGGCTTTCGGTTACGATCTGCCCGTCAAAAAGGTTTACGATACGATGGGCATAATGCGAATCGCGATTGGAGTGCGTTACCATTACTATGGTAGTACCCTCTTGGTTGAGTTCAGTCAGTAGGTTCATGACCTCCAACCCATTTTTGGAATCGAGATTCCCTGTAGGCTCATCCGCCAATATCAATTTGGGGGTGGTCACCACCGCTCGTGCAATAGCCACACGTTGCTGTTGCCCTCCGGATAATTGATGTGGGAAATGTTTCTCGCGGTGCGCGATCTTCATCCGTTCCAATACCTTCATTACCTTTTCACGGCGTTCGCTTTTCCCCATTTTAAGATAGATCAAGGGAAGTTCTACATTTTCAAAGACCGTAAGCTCATCGATAAGGTTAAAGCTTTGGAATACAAACCCGAGATTTCCCTTTCTTAGTTGGGTTCGCTGGCTTTCCCGTAGTCCGGCTACTTCATGACCGGCAAATTGGTAACTGCCCTCTGTAGGGTTATCCAGCATGCCGATAATGTTCAGCAAGGTGGATTTCCCACAACCGGAAGGCCCCATTACGGCTACGAATTCGCCTTCCTCCACTTTGAGGTCTACCTTGTTCAAGGCCAGGGTCTCCACTTCCTCGGTTCTAAAACTCTTTTTTAATTCTTTAATCTGTATCATCATTTCCTGATTGGGTTTTACGCGTTATAATTAATGACTTCAATATTTCGTTTTGGTGACAGTATTTCTTTATTTTTTCTGTTCATATCCTAACTGGTTTTGTCCAATAAGGGCCCTGGAAGCTATTTCAATACAATCCGTTCCGCTTCCCCAAAGCTGTCATAATTACTGGTTATGACACTTTCACCATCCTGTAACCCCTCCAACACCTCATAGAATCTTGAATTCTGTTTCCCGATTCGAATGTTACGCTTTATGGCCTCGCCTCCATTGGATCCCACAACAAAAATCCATTGACCTCCGGTGCTTTGGAAAAAGCTTCCCTTGGGCAGCAAAAGGGCGTCCGATGATTCTCCTAACTGCAATTTGATGTTATAGCTCTGCCCGGTCCGTATGGTTTCTGGTTTTTCTTCCGTAAATACCAAATCCACCTTGAATTTTCCATTTCGCACCTCAGGATAGACCTTGCGTAGGCGCAATGGATATTCTTTGCCGGTTCGTTCCAAAATGGCCGTTAAATCACGTTGTACGCGGTCTATATAATGTTCATCTATAGAAGCCTCTATCTTGTAATCGGTCAATACGTTCACCTGACCAATACGTCCCCCTTTGGTTATGTTCTGTCCTATCTCTGCATCCAAAAAACCCAATTGACCATCTGCCGGTGCACGAACATTCAAATGGTCCAAGCGTTCATACACCATGGAAAGGGTCTTCTTCATTCGTTCCAAATCGGTATCCAGACCAGCAAGGGAGGTTTTTCTAAGTTCGTCGTCCTGCTCGGTTTGAAGCTTTACGATATCGTACTGCTTCTGGGAGAGTTCATAGTTTTCCTTGGAGACCAGATATGCCTCTTGCGAGATAAGTTCCTCTGCATAGAGGGCCTTGTTCTGTTCATAATTCCGTTTTGTCCGAGTCAGGTCGTTTTGGGCGGTGGCTAAATTTCTTCGCCCATCGACCTGACGCGAATCAAAATTTAAACGGGTAGAACGGAGGTCGTTCTGCTTTAAGGCCAAATTACTTTCACTCTGCAGTATCTGCTCATATAGCTCCATATTTTCCAATTTTAGGATAATCTCCCCTTTCTTGACCATGGCCCCTTCCTCTATCAGTTTTTCAGCCACCCTGCCTCCTTCATAGGCATCCATATAAATTGTAGTAATCGGGGCCACAAAGCCATTAATGGTGATGTAGTCATCAAATTTTCCCTGGGTGACCTGTGCTATGGAAAGTTTATCCTTTTCGGTCCGGAAGGTGGAAACGGAACTAGCAAACAGTAGTTGATATGCCGTAAAAAGTAACAATACCCCTAGGGCAATATAGCCGTAATGTTTTGGTCGTAGTCCCTTTTTCTTTTCGAGTTGTATGTCCATAAATCGTATTTCCTTTAATTAATATCGAATACCGGTAAGCCTCTATAAAAATCCAATGTGCTTTTATTGACTTCCAAACGTAGCCTTACCTGCAAGTTTGTATTTTGGGCGCTGGCAAACAGGTTTTTTGCCGTAAATAGTTCCAACGCATTGATCAATCCTTTTTCGAATCGTTTTTGGGCAATGGTAAATGCCAAGTTCTGCGCCTCTACATTTTGGCCGCTTTGATCATACTCTGCCTGTAGGGCCTTATATTCCTGAACCAATTGTTGAATGGTCTGAAAAAGCACCTGTTTTTGTACGTCCAAATTGTTCTCCGCCCTGAGACGTTCAATCTTATTTTGTTTTACCCTGGACCGGTTAGACCATCTATTGCTAATGGGTATGTTAAGGCCAACCCCGACAAATTGAAAGGTGTTATCCCTGAATTGTTGGCGAAAGGGAATGGTGTTTTCCAAGGAATCCCGGGTAGTTTCAAAATATCCGGTACCTATGCCCCAAAATAAGTTCAATGAAGGAGATAAGGCCCCCCTGGCCACTGCAACTTGTTTTTTTGCAGCCTTTGCCCGAAGTTCCTGCGCCTTGATCAAGGGCAAAAAGCTTTGGGCCGTTGCAAAAATGGAATCGGATCGTATTTGTGTGGATTCATCGAAGGTTTCCTTTTTCGCCATCAACGGTTGTATGGTAATATTGTCCGTATTTTCAAGGTTCATTTCCTGAATGAGTTGCAGTTTTGCCGTCACCAGCTGATTTTCACTTTGGGTAAGGTTCAGTTTATCCGCCAATAAAAGGGATTCTGCTTCATAGAGGTCGGCACCCGCCATAAGACCCAATTCAATCTGTTTCTTTACCAAATCCAAATTGGATTGGGACACGGCCACCTGTTCCTTGGAAATGGCAACCAATCCTTCAAAAAATTGAATGTCATAAAATGCCTGCATTACTCGGAATGCCAACAGATATTTTTGCTGTAGGGCTTCTTCCTGGGTAGCCTTGTACAAAAATTTGGAGGCCTTTATGGAGTTCAACTTTTGAAAGCCTTGAAATAAATCTATGGAAGCGTCCAAATTATAGCTGTTGGAGAAAAATTCCGTAGTGACCACGTCATTGGTAAAGGGATCTGTACTTCGTCCAAAATTGATGACGTAGTTTGTCCGTGCACTTATGTCGGGCAACAGATTACGAATGGATTGCCTATAGGTCTCCTTATTGGATTGGGCGGTATATTCAAAATCATTAAGGGGTAAGTTGTGCTCCAAGGCATAGGATACGCACTCATCCAAGGACCATTTTTGTTGGGCCGATAGATGTATGGAAATAAAACCTATAAGGAGCATGATGATTTTTACTTTCAAATTCATACGATATTCATTGTGCCAAATTGTACGCTATTGTTGTGCCAAATATGTATGATATTGAAAAACAACATATTATGATTTGTTTTTGCTTTGATATGATTTTTAACTGTAAAAAAGTTATACAGATAGTGTCCAAAAAATTGACACCGGTTTACATTACTGAATTTCAAATTGTAGTTTTAGGAAG
>JBCCUY010000326.1:0-3961 GCA_039196145.1 Bacteroidota bacterium | reverse complement strand
TTTCAGCACTTTTCCAACATGTTGGTCTCGAAATTGATGACAATGTCATGTCATACATTGAAAAAACCACTAAATCTAAAGACAGTTCGCGATTGAACAGGGACTCAGCCAAGAATGTTAAGTCTTGGAAAAAAAGGTTGTCCCCTGAGGAAATTACCAGAATCAAACAGGGTACATCGGAAGTATGGAGAAAATTTTATCTTGAGACGGATTGGTAGCAAAAGATTCCTGAGTTCATTCTACAAAGCGGTTCTTTTACAAAGAACCCTCCGATGATGCTAACCCATTATTTTTTTGTTGTTACGCCCATCTACCTTGGCCCGTCCCCGTGATAACTCCTTATAGCTTATAACCGGTTTACCCGCACAATTTACACCCTTGCTAAAACCGACAACCCTAAACCTGGAATTGTTTTCTCTTTGCTTCTCTGTAGTCTTTTAATCCTTTGGAATAGGCTTTAAAAGATAACAGAGGTTGGTTGAGCGAAATAACCGCAAACGCATACAAACCTAAAATAGACCACTTGTGGGCAATCTGGTTCGACATAGTTTGGGGAAAATTTCTTTCAAAAAGATATCTGTGGTTGTAGATATACATTCTTCTATTTTCAAAATAATTCCCTCTACCTCCCTCTCCATGTCGATGTTCCGCTCTTGCCTTGGGGTTGTAAAAGAGTTTGTACTTATTGGAAACACGTCTAGATATATCAACATCTTCCATATAGGAATACGCGGAAAAGTGTTCGTCAAATTTAAATTCCTCGAAAACTTCTCGTCTAAAGGACATCATCGCTCCTCCAATTACCTCAGTTTCCATGAATACTTCTTTGCCAAATGGGTGCTGTGGAAAACCAGACTTATGAAACTTTCCGTTGCCATAGTCCTGCTGCAATAAGAAGAAATTTTTTACCAATTTCTTAAATCTATGCTTCAATCGAGGGGGCTTAAAGTCCGTAAATGCTCCCATACCTCCATAATAATCATGGTTTGATTGATACACCTTAACCATTTCTTCAAGAAAATTTTCCTCAAGAATCATGTCATCATCAAAGAAAAAGAACAAATCACCGTTGGCCGCGTTTAATCCAATGTTTCGCTGCTTAGTGAGACCTGGTTCCGAGTTGATGAAGACTATATTATTTGTTCCAGCAATCAACTCTTCAATTTCACTCTTTTCAGTTTTTTCCTTGTTGCTACTGTCAACGATAACTATTTCGTAGTTAGTGTAGGATTGAGGCGAAATAGACCTACAAATCCGCAAAAGTTCTTCTTTACGGTTCCTTGTGCAAATTATTATGCTTACAAACATTTCTGATTATTAATTAAAGTGGTTCTTTGAAGTTTATAATTTCAATTAATCCTATTGATCATGACGCCTATCAAAATATAATTCCAATACGGATTGCATATACGGTAATCGTTAACCTTCCACACATTGTCTTTATAAAGGCGTTAATTTTAATCCGGTCAATGTCGCTTCCAAGTGTATATACAAGTTATTTATGGACACCACAAAAGTCAAGCACTACTTTATTGTTGTTCCTAGGCAAGGACTTAAACTCATCATGTGCTACAAGAAAAGCAACAATATCAGCTTTCTCATAAGCACTCATATGGTCGGTTAATTTGAAAATATTATGTTGTTCAACATTAGGTTCTACGATATAGTACTCCTCATTGTTGGCATTTTGTAATACACGCTGAACAATGTACTTCGCTGGAGATTCCCTAAGATCGTCAATGTTTGGTTTGAAGGCTAATCCCATCAAGGCAATTCTTGGCTTGCGTCCATGCTCAATTTCAAATTGAAGTTTGGCATTTTGAACCTTTTCAGCACACCAAAAGGATTTATAATTATTGACTTCTCTTGCCGTCCCAATAATCTTGGATTCCATAGGGTAGTCTGAAACAATGAAATAAGGGTCCACGGCAATACAATGCCCTCCCACTCCACTTCCAGGTTGCAAGATATTGACTCTAGGATGCCTGTTGGCCAGCGAAATAAGCTCCCATACATTGATATCCGCTTTATCGCAAATCAACGATAATTCATTAGCAAAAGCAATTTGAACATCTCGAGATGAATTCTCTACCAATTTGCACATTTCGGCAGTTCTTGCATTAGTCTGATGCAATTTCCCCTTGACATATTTGGCATAAAAGGCTACAGCCTTTTGCGTGGACTTTTCGTCAATTCCGCCAATAACCCTATCGTTATGTACCAACTCGTGCATAACATTACCTGGCAATACCCGCTCTGGACAATAGGCAATGTGCAACTTGCCATTAAGTTCCGGTCTTTCCTGATAAATGTAGTCCGTCATCTTTTGGGTAGTACCAACCGGTGAAGTAGATTCAATAATATACAAATCCCCTTCTTTTAACAAAGGCAGTAAGGTTTCTGTTGCAGACTTAACGAAGGAAATATCCGGCTCATTTTTATCTTTAAACGGGGTAGGTACCACTATAAGATAGGTTTTAGCTGTTTTGGGGGTCAAAGAGGCTTTCAAAAAACCATTATGCACTGCATCAGCAACAGATTCACCTAGTGATGGCTCAATTATGTGGATCTCTCCCCTATTTATAGTTTCAACTACCTTTTCGTTAACATCAACTCCTAACACGGGAGTGTTGCCTTGAGCAATCAAGGCGGCAGTTGGAAGGCCAATATAGCCTAGTCCCATCATAACGACATCGGGGTTGGTCATTAGTTCAAGTTTTTTATAAATTCAACTATTCGTTTACTTGCTTTTCCATCGCCATATGGATTATGCAATTTTGACATTTCAAGGTACCTTTCATCATTTTCCAAAAGGTCCAGGGATTCTTTAACAATTCTATCCTCCTCCGTACCAACAAGAATTACGGTTCCGGCGTGCACCGCCTCTGGTCTTTCCGTAGTGTCCCTCATAACCAAAACTGGTTTTCCCAAACTTGGTGCTTCTTCTTGAACCCCGCCACTATCCGTAATTACCAACTTGCACTTATTCATCAACCAAACAAACGAAGGATAGGAAAGCGGTGCTATTAATTTGACATTTTCGTGGCTCCCAAGGATATCATAAACGGGTTTTTGAACTTTCGGGTTCAGATGGACCGGATAAACAATTTGAACTTCTTTCGCTGAACTTGCAATTCTTCGGAGCGCGTTACAGATATTAATAAAGCCCTCTCCGTGATTTTCTCTTCTATGCCCTGTAACCAGCACAATTTTTTTTGAAAAATCAATATGGTTTTTTAATTGCTCAATTTCCTGGTTATCTATTTTGTCTACACGATCTACACTTTCCAATAGAGCATCAATCACCGTATTTCCGGTAACTAGGATATTTTCCCTATTTATTCCTTCATTACACAAGTTATCATATGACGTCTGGGTCGGGGCAAAATGATAGTCGGAAATATGCCCCGTTACACATCTGTTTACTTCTTCTGGGAATGGGGATTGTTTATTGAAAGTTCGTAAGCCAGCTTCTACATGACAGACCTTTGCGCCGGAATAAAATGAGGCAATACTTGCTCCCATCGTAGTTGTCGTATCACCATGAACATAAACAAAATCAGGAAGATACTCCTCTAAAACAGGTTTTAGACCCATAATTATATCAGCAGTTAGGCCATAAAGGTTCTGTCCTGGTTTCATTAAATTAAGATCATAATCTGGCACGATTTCAAAGAAATCCAGAACTTGATCTAACATTTCTCGATGTTGGGCAGTAACACAGACTTTGGTTTCAAATTCATCTGTCTGCAAAAATTCTTTGACCAATGGTGCCATTTTGATGGCCTCGGGCCTTGTCCCAAAAATTATAAGATTTTTTCTTTTCATTTAATTGAAATGCACTTTTATAGTGATATTAGTCTAGTCTGTAATGCGCTTGGGCAAGCCAAAATTAAGTTAAAGAAGTCCATGGTACGCTAATAACTAGTTGCGATGCAAAAATCAAAGATTAACGGAAACG
>JBCCUY010000325.1:0-3980 GCA_039196145.1 Bacteroidota bacterium | reverse complement strand
TTTAAAAGATTCAAAGAGCGACAGTTATGCAAAGAAAAAGCCAATTTCCCTGCGATTGATAAGGACCGGACTATGGTTGGGTTTATTATCCACTGTTTTACCTTTTGGAATCGGAGTTTTATCGGCAAAAGGGCTTGGAGGCACTCAGGTTTACCAATCGTTCGTATACACCTTTCTACATCTTCAATATAATGGATGGTTTCTGTTTGTAGTCCTTGGCTTATTGTTCAATTATTTTGATGAAAATAATATATCGTATAGTTATAAAAGGGCCAACTTGTTCTTTTTGTTCTTGGCACTTGCTGTAATTCCATCCATTACGTTATCACTTTTAGGAATGGATTTTTCCAGTTACATTGTTATCCCAGCATACCTGTCCGTGTTTCTTTTAACAGGGGCCTTGGTTTTATTTCTATTTACAGTTCCGTGTAAACTCTTATTATCCCTTAAGCACAAAGGACAATGGTTAAAGCTCTATTTTTATGCTTTTCTCATGTCATTCATACTCAAGATAGTTTTACAATGTCTATCCGTTTTTCCATGCTTGGAAACTTTTGTCTTCAGCAATAAATTTATCATCATTGCTTATTTGCATTTAAGCCTTATCGGATCTATCTCTTTTCCTCTTCTGGCATTATCAATTACCAAAAATTGGTTACCAATAAATACATTTGTCAAAATAGGAAGTATCTTATTACTTTCAGGATTCGGTATAACTGAACTAATAATGGTATCCTCCGGACTAGGCAAATACCATAACCAAATGCTCTTAATTACAGGAAGTGCAGCAATGGCTTTGGGTATATTTTTAATGTTAATCGGAAGCTGGCTAAATGGAAAAGTATATGGAGCAGTTTGAATTATTCACCCTAGCAAGGGTCTTACATGTTATAGCTGTAATTCTGTGGATTGGTGGAGTTGCCATGGTTACTACCGTTCTTATTCCGGCAATAAAAAAGATCGCTTCAAAAAAAGAGCGAATACGTACTTTTGAACAAATCGAAGGTCGGTTTGCCATTCAGGCCAAGATTACAACCTTGATTACAGGAGTTACAGGGTTTTATATGTTATTTGTGCTTGACGGATGGGATCGGTATCTTGACTATCGCTTTTGGTGGATTCATGCCATGACATTGGTATGGGTAATTTTTTCCCTGATTCTATATATTCTTGAACCTTTTGTACTTCACAGGATATTTACTAAATATGCCCATAAGAGCCCTGAAAGGACCTTTAGAATAATGCATCGGATGCATTGGGTTTTGCTTTTGCTAAGTTTAATCGCTACTGCTGGGGCGGTTGCCGGGAGTCATGGATGGTTTCTAGTACGATAGGAATATTAAGATACCAGCACCGAGGCTTTATAACAGATCTTAAATCACTCAAAAATTAAAAAATGGTTCTTAGAACAGTATCAAGATTTTTAGCAATTCTTTTACTAACCGCAACAAGTTGTAAAGAAACCAGAACTCCTGAACTACACCTCAAAACAAGTCATAAGGCTAATGAAAAAGAAAAACAAGCTATTTTGACCACTTTGAACAATGAGACCAAAGCAGCATTTCAAAGGGACTATGAACTATGGACCACTTATTGGGTCCACAATTCCGATATAAGCAAGACCTATATTGATTTTGCTGACAATACCTTTTCGGAATCTGTGGGTTGGGAAGAGATAAGCCAATTTGTTAAGACCTTTATTGAAGAACACCCCGAACCGGAACCGTTGCCCACGTTATTGGATAAAATAGATGTTAGGCTCTATGGCAAAGGAGCCTGGGTAACCTATGAACAACATGATTCCATTCGGGGATTAAAACGTGAGACCAGACTTATGGAGAAGGAAGGCGGAACATGGAAAATTGCCGGGATGCAAACCACTATTTACGGATTCCAATCCGAGGAAAACTGACACATTGAGTATCATAAAGCACCCAAGAATCAACTAAAATTGGTGAAATCAATATCTTATAACAATTACCATATCTGAATACATCCTCCATCATCAAAAAACATAGCACATGAAACAAAGTATATTTTTAGCAATGGCCTTAACCGCATTCTTCGCCGCCAGTTGCCAACAAAAATCAGAAACCCAAGCTGCGTCGCCGCTAGAAAAATATGTGGACTCCTTGTTTCAGGTAAGCATCGATAGCGCTCAAATAGCGGGAGGGTCTCTTATCGTATTTCAAGAAGACAAGACACTTTTGAAGAAATCATACGGCATGGCCAGCCTGGAGCTTTCAGTTCCTATGCCCGCCGATGCCCAATTCGAAATCGGTTCAGTCACCAAGCAGTTCACTGCGGCCGCTATTCTAAAATTGGTAGAGGCCGAAAAGCTTGATTTGGATGATGATTTTACCGATTATCTTTCTTTCGATACCAAAGGGAGAACAATTACAATAGCCAATCTATTGAACCATACCTCCGGTATTCCCAGTTATACCGAGATTCCAGAGTTTTGGGAACTGTCCATTCAACAACAACCAAGGGATACTTTGGTGCGCCTAGTGGAAGTAAACGATTTTTTATTTGAACCCAATGAGGCATTGATCTATAATAACTCGGCCTATTTTTTCCTGGGTCTGATTATCGAAAACGTTAGTGGAATAAGCTATGAGGAATTCCTTGAACAAGAATTGTTTGAGCCCTTAGGCATGAAAAATACCAACTACTGTTCCACCAGAGAGGTGTTTAAAAACAAAGTGTATGGTTACAATTATGCTCCTGATGGACTTCAGCAAAAACCTTACTTAAACCACACCTGGCCGTACGCTGCAGGTTCACTTTGTAGTACGGCAGAGGATTTGTTGACCTGGATGAGAGCCTTGCACACAGGAAAGGTATTGACAAAAACCATGTACCAATCATTAATCACTCCGGATCGGTTAGGCGATGGCACTTCTGTGAGCTACGCCAAAGGGTTGGTGAATTTTTTAGATAACGGCCACCGGGAAATTGCCCATGGCGGTGGTATAAACGGGTTCCTTTCTGAAACAAGATATTTTCCAGATGAAGATTTATATATCATTTGTTTGGTGAACACTACCGGTCCAAGAGGTGGAAACTATTTTGCGGATGAAGTAAGCTGGAGACTCTTGGAACAAAAGGAGCACGAGGTTATCGAATTAGATAGTGATTTTAGCGCAATTGAAGGAACATACACCGGGCCAATTAGGGGTGCCACCCAGTCACTGCAGGTACAATCCGTTCAAGACGGAATAGCAATCAAGTATTTGGGACAAGAAAGAACAGATACCCTTAGAACCTATATCGGAAATAATACATGGATGAATGGTAATAACCGAATCACCATATCGAATAACCAATATCGCGAGGACAATGTGTATAATTATTATATCCTGAAAAAGGAAGGTAAATGAGCTAAGGTCTATAGCACACCTTAACCCTTATAATTTAATATTGCAACCACCTATGCAACGTTTAGAACTGAACCACAGCACATATACCTTTATTCGAAACTTTAAAAACAACCCTGAACTACGCAATAGCTTCAATAACTTGGCAAAAGTAACCTTTGGATTAAATTTTGAAAATTGGTATCGAGAAGGATTTTGGGGGGATAATTATATTCCCTATGCGCTGCTGTATAAAGATAAAATAGTTTCAAATGTTTCAGTTACCAAAATTGATTTCAATATTGAAAATGAGCAGAAAACAGGCATTCAAATTGGCACCGTAATGACCGACCCGTCATACCGTCGCCTAGGGTTATCCAAGTTCTTGATGGAACAAGTCATAAGCGAGTGGCGTGATAAATCCGACTTTATATATCTTTTTGCGAACAATAGTGTTCTTGATTTCTATCCGAAATTCAATTTTGGTATAGTTGAAGAATATCAGCACTCCATATCTGTAAAACCATCAGGAAAGGCATTGTCACTAAAAAAGCTTAACCCGGATAAAAAAGAGGACAGGAGGTTATTGATGAATACCATTAAGACATCCATTCCAATGGC
>JBCCUY010000324.1:0-3989 GCA_039196145.1 Bacteroidota bacterium | reverse complement strand
TTCCAAAAGAGGTAGGTTCCATAAAGGTTGATAAAAGAATTTACCTACCTGTTCCAAATCAT
Source organism: Bacteroidota bacterium (assembly GCA_039196145.1). Taxonomy (GTDB): domain Bacteria; phylum Bacteroidota; class Bacteroidia; order Flavobacteriales; family Flavobacteriaceae; genus Flagellimonas. Next base: position 3,927 of record JBCCUY010000324.1, on the reverse strand, counting down.
CCAGGTTCATGAGGCCGACCGGATCTGCTATAATGTGGTCCGTATAACGTTTTATTATGGCCTGGGCTGTTTTAGAGAGATCCTGCACCCTAAGTTCACTAATGAATATACGAGGCAACCTTTCTTCAGGAGGCGCATACCAATGGGCATCCAACTTCTTTTCTGCAAAGTGATATTTGTCCATTCGCTTGTATCCATGATGAAGAAAAATCTTTTCAAAGGAAGCAATTCCCAGATTTGGGACTCCAAGGGTTCTGAACGCTATATGATCATTTATTATGGATTCTTCATTAGGAATAAGCTGATGCTCCACCATGGCCTTGGTTATTTTATCAACATCCGCCACCCGTTCTTTGTAGGGTCCAAATAGTGCCCTCATGATTTTGTCCACCGGTTTTTGTTCTGTCTGATACATAGCAATATTGGATTTAGATTTTTCCATTCAACAAAATTAAGTGTAGATTTAATCGTTAACAATAATGTTTATATATTAAATAATTAGTTTGACTAATCAATTAGAATTTAGACATCTTGAATATTTTTTGGCCCTTGCCGAAACGCTGCACTATGGTAAGGCTTCGGAAAGATTGTACATATCCCAATCTGCTTTAAGTCAGCAAATTCAACGATTGGAGTTGATAGTGGGGCAGAGCTTGTTTGAACGAACCAACCGGAAGGTGGCGTTAAACCATGCAGGACAACTTTTTAAAAAAGTGGCCTTAAACGTTACCAATCAGCTGCATGATTCCCTTGAAAACTGGAATCTTGCCTTGGAGGAAATGGAGGGAATTATCCGTATTGGCTTTGTGGGTTCGGCCATGCAGGAATTTCTGCCACCAATAATCAAGCAATTCGGGAGAAGAAACCCCAAGATTAAATTTTCGTTGGATGAAATGAGTAATACCCTACAGTTAACCGCGCTTGGGGCTCAAGATTTAGATATTGGCTTTGTTCGTTCCAATGAGGTTCCTTCCCATTTGAAATGTAAACAAGTGTATTCGGAAAACCTGTGTTTGGTTTTGCCAGAGCAGCATTTCATCAATGAAACCAATTTTGAGGACATGGGACAACTTTCGGAGGAACGGTTTATTCTTTTTCCCAACCAACAAAGTCAAATGTATTATCAACAGATTGTGCGTTTGTGCCAGCATTATGGTTTTTCTCCAAAAATCTCCCATAGATCTATCCATGGCCCCACCATTTTTAAGTTGGTGGAGAGCGGGATGGGAATTTCCCTCGTGCCCAAATCCCTTAGGGATAACAAAAATTACAAGATTCGATTTATTGAACTAACAGACGTTCCTTTTACTACTTCGCTATATGCTATTTGGGATGAAAAAAATCCTAAAACCGGCCTCAAAAGGTTTAGGGAATTGTTGTTCGAACCCTAAGCAAAATATTTCTCATAGATATGCTTTCCCAATATTTTTGCGGCTATAGGGTTCAGACGAAACCATAGCTCCGGTTCAAAAATTTCCAGTTCAGCCAAAGCCAGATTGCCGGTATTATCTTGAAAGATATCTACCCGGGCGTACATGGGCAATTCGGGGGCAGCGTTGACCGTTTTTTCTGCAAACTGGATTTCCTCTTGGGAAGGCAAGTATTCTTTGACTGTTCCGCCAAAGTCATCCTGCACCCTAAAATCTCCTGATTTGGCCATCTTGAGCACCGCATGGGTGAACTGTCCATTGAAGACCATCATGGATATTTCGCCCTTATCTATAATGTTTTGCTGAAATTCCTGCACCATCATTGCTTCACAGGTTATCAGTTCCTGAAAAATCCTTTCATAGGTTGGAATATCACCAGCTTCAATTTTGTACGTATGTCTTGCCCCTCCTGAAATACAAGGTTTCAGAACAAGGGTATTATGAGGGAATCCGTGATTTTTAATCGCGTTTCGGTACACTTTTTCCAAGGAAATTGCTGCTCCTTTTTCCACAAAAACTGTATTCGGAATTGCAATTCCAGCATCACTTAGCTCTTGCAGATAATGTTTATCAAAGTTCCAAGAAATCAGCGCTTTGGAATTGATCAATTGAGTTTTTTGGGAAACTTTTTCCAGCCACAGGCTAAATTCTTCTGCTCTGTGAATATAGTCCCAAGTAGAGCGGAAAAGCGCAAATTGGGCAGAACCCCAATCAAAATTGGAATCGTCCCATGACTTACGGGTGACCTTTAGGCCTTTTTCAATAAGTGCATCCATCACCAATTGATCTTCCAAAACTACGTTCGTGAGCAATGCATCCCCATCTTTGGCATGCAAATAGCCTGGGGCGGAAAGAATAACGACATCAAAAGCCATGTTTGAACAATCTAAAATCCAACTGCAGTATCATCACCCCTCCGGTCGGCACCACCCTCCAATTTACCGTTTTCCAGAACCCTGATCGCATCTACTTTCCCAATGACCGGGTTTCGCTTTTCATCAATATTGTACCCCTTGGACTTTAACTCATCCTTTAACTCCTTGGAAAAGCCCTCAGGTTCAAAATTGATATGATCCGGTAGCCATTGATGATGGAACCTTGGGGCGTTCACCGCTTCCTGCATGCTTTGACCAAACTCGTAGACATTCAAGATGGTCTGCGCAACGGCGGTAATAATGGTTGAACCTCCAGGGGTGCCAACGACCATATACAACTTACCTTCCTTTTCTACAATGGTGGGTGTCATGCTGCTAAGCATACGTTTTTCTGGGGCAATGCTATTGGCTTCAGCTCCAATTAGACCAAACATATTGGGCACTCCGGGTTTTGCGCTAAAATCATCCATTTCATTATTTAGAAAGAAACCGAGTTCTGCAGCATAAAGTTTGGAGCCATAGCCCCCATTCAACGTTGTAGTAGCGGAAATAGCATTACCATTACGGTCAACAATGGAGTAATGTGTGGTTTCGGAACTTTCAACGATTTCCACCTCGCCATGGCCAATGGCAGATGATAGGGAGGCTTTTTCAAATGAAAAATCTGCCATGCGTTCTTCCAGATATGCATCATCCAAAAGTACATCCAATGGAATGTCCACAAAATCTGGGTCACCCAAGAAATAATTTCGATCAGCATAAGCCCTTCTTGCCGCTTCGGTGAACAATTGAATGGATTTGGAAGAGTTATGACTAAAAGAGGCAATGTCATGGGGTTCCAGCATTTTGAAAATCTGATTGATGGTGACTCCACCGCTACTTGGAGGGCTCATGGAAATCATCTTGAGTTCCTTATAGTTGAAAACGATGGGGTCCCTCCACTTAGCTTGGTAATCTTCAAGATCTTCCATGGTTACAAAACCACCTTTTTCTTGGATGAAACTAGATAGTTTTTCGGCTACTTCGCCCTTGTAGAATCCATCCCGACCTTTTTCCAATATTTGGGTAAGGGTCTGGGCCAGTTTTGGGTACTTTATGGTATCACCCACCGAAAAGGGTTGGGCGAATTTTGTACTATCGCCATTGACCTCGACAAAACTTTCTTTGTAATGCGTGATACGTTGAAGTTGCTTTTCCGTAACAATTACACCTTTTCTGGCTAAGGCAATGACAGGTTCGATTAAATCGGATAGGGGCAGGGAACCGAACTTCTCATGGACGGCAATCACCCCGGCAACCGTACCAGGAACGCCAACCGCTGTGGCCCCCACCGTACTCATCTTAGGGATGACATTACCCAAGGAATCCAAATACATGTCCTTGTGTGCCGACAGAGGTGCCTTTTCGCGATAATCTATACCGCCAACTTCGCCATTGTTTTTTCGATAAACCATAAAACCACCACCGCCAAGATTACCTGCATACGGATAGGCTACTGCCAATGCTAGTTCGGTAGCAACCATGGCATCAAAGGCATTGCCCCCTTTTTCCATGATGTCGGAACCGATTTTGGAAGCCTCAGCCCGGGCCGTTACCACCATGGCATTTTCTGTGACGAGTCC
>JBCCUY010000323.1:0-4002 GCA_039196145.1 Bacteroidota bacterium | reverse complement strand
TAGAGCAGCAGCATTTCTATAATCTTCCGTTCCAACTCAAACTGTACATCTACCTTTTCAGTTACGGGATCACTTTTAACCACTTCAAAAGCTTTTTGCTCCTGCTTTTGCTTTTTTAATGCATCCGCTGCGCCCTTCTTATCAATTTGGGCAAGAGTGTTGTACAACACATCTTCGGAAATTTGCATGATTTTGGCGCATTCCTGAATGTAGACTTCCTTTTTAATTTGGTCAGGAATTTTGCTGATACTATTCACAATGTCACGGATAGTATCCGCTCGTTTGATGGGATCATTCGAAGCCTCCTCAGCCAAAAGGGAAGTTTTAAATTGAATGAAATCCTTGGCGTTTTCCTCAAGATAAAGCACCAAATCCTCGTAGGTATTGTTTTTGGAAAAACTATCTGGATCCTCACCTTCCGGGAAGGTGCAAACCTTAACATCCATTCCCTGCTCCAAAATAAGATCAATACCCCTAAGTGAAGCCCTCAGTCCGGCGGCATCACCATCAAAAAGTACAGTGATGTTCTTGGTCAGCCTGTTGATCAACCGAATCTGCTCTGGAGTCAATGCGGTACCACTGGAGGACACTACATTTTCCACACCCCTTTGATACATCTGGATTACATCGGTATATCCTTCTACCAAAAAACAATTGTCTTCTTTGGCGATTGCTTGCTTCGCAAAATATATCCCGTAAAGCACCTTGCTTTTATGGTAAATCTCGCTTTCCGGTGAATTAAGGTATTTCGCGGCCTTTTTGTCATTGGTCAAAATACGTCCGCCGAAACCCAAAACCCTACCACTCATAGAATGAATGGGGAACATGACCCGTCCTTTAAAGCGATCAAACTTTCTAGACTCACCCCCAGTCTGTTCCTTAACGATGGTTAGACCGGTCTTTTCCAAAAACTCCAACTGGTAGCCTTGATCCAAGGCAGATTTGGTGAAAGCCTCCCATTCATCCAAGCTATACCCCAAACCAAACTTTTTAATCGTATCATCCGTAAAACCACGTTCTTTAAAGTACGATAGACCAATCGCCTTACCAGGTTGGGACTCCCACAAAGTTTCCGAGAAATGTTTTTGGGCATATTCAGAAACCAGATACATACTCTCCCTTTCATTGGCCTGTTCCTTTTGCTCGTTGGTCTGCTCGGTCTCCTCTACCTCTATATTGTATTTTTTAGCCAAATATTTTATGGCTTCGGGATAGGTAAAATGCTCGTGCTCCATCAAAAACGCCACAACGTTACCGCCTTTTCCACTACTGAAATCCTTCCAAATCTGCTTTACGGGAGAAACCATAAAACTGGGAGTTCGCTCATCGGTAAAAGGACTTAATCCTTTAAAATTGGAGCCAGATTTCTTGAGCTGCACAAAATCCCCAATCACCTCCTCCAAGCGGGCGGTCTCATAAACTTGGTCTATGGTGGTCTTTGAAATCAATCTGTGGGATTAAATAGCCTCTAAAGGTAGCTAAAAAACAAAATTTTTATGGAAAAGCACCATTCATCAATTGAAAAGGGGCATCCATCAAACGCCAGCACAGAAAATATGTAGCGAATCCTACATTAAAAGAGTACATGGAGTCCAGAAACCATTTACCAAACGGGGCGGAACCGAAAAGCCATATGAGTAGGAAAACCAACTAAAAACAACATATGAAGTGGTATTTAAAAGCATTAAAACAGTTTGCAAACTTTAATGGACGGGCAAGAAGAAAAGAGTATTGGATGTTTATTCTTTTCAACATGATTTTTGGCGTAGCCGCAATGGTTTTGGACAACATCATTGGGCTCTCTGGAGAAACGCCTATAGGCCCTATCTACGGGCTATATACTTTGGGTATGATACTGCCCAATCTTGCAGTTATTGTCCGTAGACTTCACGACATTGGAAAAAAATGGACTTGGATTTTTGTCGGGTTGATTCCGGTTATTGGAGGCATTTGGTTACTTCTATTATTGGTTAAGGATAGTGAACCAGGAGAAAACCAGTTTGGACCAAATCCGAAAGGATAAAAAAATTAAACCTGTAAAAATCAACCTCTCTTTCCTCGGACAAGATGGATACTTTTCAAAAAGTGTAACTTGCCAAAAAAAGCAAATGATACTTTTTTTTGGAACACGGACCGGTAAAAAAGAAAGTAAAAACCTAACTGGGGTAAGCTGTCCTCATTGCAGCCAATATGGAACCCTAACTTCCGTTTCCCAAACCAACTACTTCCATTTGTTCTGGATTCCTCTATTCAAAATAGGCACTAACCGTTTTGCCGAATGTTCCCATTGTAAAAGAGGGTTTTACAAAGAAGAGTTTTCCGCAGAAATGGAAAGGGCCATGTAAATGCTTGACCACCTACCTCCCCTATCCTCAAAATTCTAATTAGTGTCCAAAAACACCATATCGACAGGGGAGGAGTACTTCAGGGTTATAAATCAAACCGTAGGCCCAAAGAAATATTACGTTGCTTAACCTCCGCATCCTTGAAAATGGGGTTTAAGTCATATTTTACATACAATAGAATCTCATCAAAACCGGCATAAGCACTTAACCCATAAATTAAGTCGCTGGTATTATAGTCACGCTTAAATTTGTCCTTTACATTTTCGCCATCCCTCGAATATTTAAGTTTCTGACGTGTTCCCAAGTTAAGTCCGCCATACCCTCCAAGACCAAATCTAAATTGGTTGTGGATGGAATAACGGATGCTTTTTTCGGTCTCGCGGAAACGCGAGGGGCCAACCTCAAAATGTATTGGAAACACCAAATTATCCATTCGAAGCTTGGACTTGTCCAAATTGAACTCAAACTCCTCCAGGGAGGTCTGATCTCCATTTTGAACAAAGATTTGGTTATCATCCGGTTTTAATCCATTGAACTGAAATGAAAACCCATAATTGAACCGCAACCAATTGGAATTTCTAAACACCCGGGTCCTCCATTGCCATCCCATTTCAAAAAAACGGCTACCTCCAATTTTGTAAGGAGAATCGCCCAAAGACTGCCCCTCTATAATGGCATTGTTAAGCCCTATGGCAAAAACAGGGTCCGAATAGGTCCGTCGGTCATATTTTATGTCGTGCTTCCATTTTCTGGAGTTCGAAAAAAATATGGGCTCTCCATCAATTCTAATGGAAAAGCCTTCATCATCCTCGTAATCCTGGTCCTCATCGGATACGACCAAGATTTCGCCATTGTTTCGTTCCAACAGTAAAATCTGATTATCAATAATAGCTACTCTGTTCTCAATGTTAAGCGCTCTTTTTTTTGCAGCTTCCGCCTTCAAGAGTTTGGCCTCGTCTGCACTAAGGTCTCCCCGTTCCATTCGTCGGTTGATATCCTTGACCTCTTGCTTTAAAGCTTCCTTTTCTTGCTCGGTAATTTTTTCCTTCTTGGTCTTAAGGTCGTCTATTTTTCTCTCGTAGCGTTCTTGCCCCATCATCTGGTGCGAGAGAAAAAGAATTAGAAATGAAGTAATGTAAAGTGCGATTTTTGTCATGATTGATTTTTGATTTCCCCTCTTAACCTCCCCTCCCAAACCAAGCTGGGAGAGGAAAACTAAAAAGGTATTTTGATTGATGAATAAAGTTTAATTGTTACGATCGGCCACTGCGGTACGAAGTTTAAAGTAACCGTCTTTGAGTGCGTCAAAAATTTGATCTCGGAACGATTCGTCAAGCTCATCCTCAACTTCCGTGAGTAAAGCCATGGCATCCACCCCACCTTCCGGAGTGAACAATTGCTCCGAAAGAATATCCCTTTGGGCAGCTCTAAGTAAGGAATCTACTTCTGCATCGCTCACTTCTGTATTAACGGATTCCAAAAGTCTAACCTGAGCGACCACCTCATTGATTTTTTCTGTTATGAGCGAATTGTTCTCTTCTAAAAAACTGTCCTGTATCAGTGTTTGAGGCGTCTCGTCATTGTCTGCCAATGTAATGGACTCCATTTGCGGTATTTCTAGGTTGCTCCCAACACTGCCCGCATGTCCTTCCACACT
>JBCCUY010000322.1:0-4002 GCA_039196145.1 Bacteroidota bacterium | reverse complement strand
GGACAATTTTGGGCATTCCACAGTTTGAACTCCCTGCTTCGATCGGGTCGAACCACCCCTCTTCTCCCAAGAGGGGAATCTTTTTAGATGTATAAACTAAAAGCTCCTCCCTTTTTAAGGGAGGTGGTTCGATTGTAAATCGAACCGGAGGGTTGTCAAGTATCAAGACAGATAAGATGCGAACCGAAGGGTTCACCTCCTACGCAACAACCCCAACAACCCAAAAACCGGTCCTAAGGCCAGGACCACGAAAAGATATTCCGTTGGAATTGTATCCTGAAGCAAATTGATGACCTGAAGGCTCACAATGGTAATCGCGAAGCCTATACAGTTTACAATGGTAAGCGCGGTACCCTTGATTTCCAAGGGAGCATTTTGAGCGACCAAGGTCGAGAAAAGTGGAGAATCTGCAATTACCACCATCCCCCAAAACAATAGGAAGGCAATGAATACCGGAGTGGACACCCAACTCAGAAGGAAGGGGGAAAGTACACAACAAAGTCCCGAAAGTCCTAATGCCCAAGCCGCTGTGGGTTTGGCCCCTTTGCGAAGGGAAATATACCCTCCCACTACGCAAGCCAATCCGCCAATGGCAATGACCCAAAACGACCAAAAAGAAATTGGAAACAAGTAGAGATTGTTCCGTTCCGTATGCAAGGCCAAGAGGACGGGCACAAAGGCCCAAAAGGTGTACAGTTCCCACATATGACCAAAGTAGCCGAAAGCGGCTGCCCTAAAATCCTTCTTTCGGAATACCGCAAAGCAGGCCATTAGGTCCAAACGTTGACTGGGTTTTCGGTAGGGGCCATCAGGGACCAAGGCGAACATCAGCAATCCACCAACCACGGATAGGGAGGAGATGGAATAGATAACGTATTGCCAAGGGAAGACCGCCGCCAACCACTTGAGCAAGTGGGGCAATGCGGTTCCCACCACTAGGGCACCCACCAGATATCCCAGGGATTTCCCCAGACCCTTATCGTAATAATCAGCGGCAATTTTCATCCCCACGGGATAGATGCCCGCCAAAAAGAATCCGGTAAAAAAACGGGAGGTTAAAATAAGGTCCCAGCCAGCGGTGTACCAAACCAGACCCAAATTGCTCAGGGCACCGAGTATGGCACTCGACAAAAACACCTTGGAAGGCGAAAAACGGTCTGTCAGGGTTAAAATGGCGAATAGCAGGGTGCCAGTGATAAAACCTAATTGCACTGCCGAAGTGATGTTTCCCAAACTGCCGTCCCCAACATTGAATTGGGAAATCAATTGTATCAAGACCCCGTTTCCGGCAAACCAGAGCGATGTGCAAAAAAATTGCGCAATAACAATGGTGGGAAGAATGTGTTTGGGTGGTTTCATGTTGCCGTTTGTCCTGGACAGTCGTGATTATCGTGACAGGTTTACGAAAATAGGGTATAACATGTTAGCTTACATGTTCCTTCCTTTCCAAATGGTAAGCAATTCCAAATTTCCACCCTTGCAAGAGTCTGGTTTTGGGTATTCCACAGTTTGAACTCCCCGCTTCGGCCTGGCCGAACCACCCCTCTTCTCCCGTAGGTCAGGGTGCTGTCTTACTTGTTCCTCCCTTGAAAAGGGAGGTGGTTCGATTGTAAATCGAACCGGAGGGTTAGTAATCGAACCGGAGGGTTAGTAACCGAACCAGAAGGCCCCATCAAATACCAAAACAACTAAACTTCCTCCAAAATCATCTCCTTGCTGAGCATCATACCCGTCATGGCGCCCATATATACGGCATTGGCCACCGTCCGCATTCGGGTGGTGTTATCCCCACAGGCATAAATACCTTCCACAGAGGTTTTTTGCATCCCATCTATGGCCAGATAACCCTGTTCATCCAGTTCAACCCCAAGCGACATGGGGATATCGCAATGCTGTTCAAACGGGATATGGGCATACATGGCCGTGAGTGGTGTGGCCGTACCGTCCTTAAATTGAAGTTGCTTCAAATACCCCTTTTCATGTGCTATTTTTTCGATTTCCCTTTCCTCAAGCTGTACGCCCAACGACTTCAGTTCTTGTATTTGGCCCGGGGATAAGGAGGTTTTTCCGTTGGTAAACAGGGTGAGGTCCTTGGTCCAATTGGTGAGGAATCTGGAAAACTCAAAAGCCTCCTCCCCATCCAACAAAACTCCGGTCTTGGCACCTCGCACTTCGTACCCATGGCAATAGGGACAGTGCAAAATGGAAATACCCCAACAGTCCGAAAATCCTTCAATTGGCGGCATCAGGTCTTTGACCCCAGTGGCAAACACCAATTTTTTGGCCGTGAACCGTTTCCCGTCCGAAGTCCCAATTTCAAACCCGTTATCCGTCTTTCGGCCTTCAGTGGCGAGTCCTTCAAAAAACTCCACCGTGCTGTACTGTTCCACCTGGCTACGTCCCAATTGGGCAATTTGGTGGGGCGGTACCCCATCTTGGGTCAAAAAATTATGCGAATGGGGCGTTTGCCGGTTGCAGGGCTTACCGCTATCTATGACCAGAACCTTTTTTAGGGCCCTGCCCAGGGCCATTGCAGCGGAGAGGCCCGAGTAGCTTCCGCCAACGATAATAACATCAAACTGGTTGTTTTTCATGGGATAATAGGTGCTAAAGTTTAAGGGATTGAGCAGCATGCCCGAGGCCGTAACGGTGCCACTCTTGTTTATAAATGCTCTTCGGCTCATGGGTTTCATTCACATGCTTTTATAGTGCAGGAGCAAAATTAACGACCACGAAAGCCATGGGGGTAGGACAAGAACGGGGTTGGATAGGACTTATGCGAAGTTTTGGCGATAAGCATCTGGCGAGTGACCGGTTTGCTTTTTAAAGAAGCGGATAAAATAGGAGACATCCTCGTAGCCCAGACCGTAGGCGATCTCCTTGACCTGATTACTGGTGGCGAGCAATAGCCGTTTGGATTCTAGAATCACTTGGTCGTTGATGACCTGGGAGCAGGTCTTGCCCAGTCCGGACTTGGTGATGCTGTTGAGTTGGTAGGTGCTCAGGTGCAGCATTTTGGCATAGTCCGAAACTTTTTTGTGGGTGGGTAAATGGGTCTCCAACAATTCCAAAAAGGCCTCTAGGCGTTCCCGGGGATAGAGGTTTGGGCCTTTGGGGTTGGGCACCTTGGCCTGTTGTTGGCGCAAGAGCTCGATCAAGAAAATATCCAGATGGGCCTTGATCATTTTTTCGTACCCGGGACGTTTTAGGGTGAACTCGTTGAGCATGGCATGTAGGGGAGCGATTACAAGACCAAAACCTGAGGGGTCAAAGGTATACAGATGGGTGTTGCTACAAGCGCGAAGCAGCAATTTGGAATCCATGCTGCAATTGTCAAAAAAGTCCGAAGTAAACTGCATTACAAATCCGGTGGAACCTTGTTCCAATTGCAGGTCGTGCACCTGCCCGGGCCGCATAAAGAACACGCAATGGTCGCCCACGGGATAGGGGGTAAAATCGATATGATGTTGTCCGGAGCTACGCTCCAGGGCCAGGACAAAGTAAAAATCGTGCCGGTGCAGTTCTTGGACCATGGGGATTTGAACCAACAGTTTGGCAATATCCCTAATGGTAAAGCTCCCCATAATGTGGGGCTCTTTTTGAAAGTGGTGCAGCCGTGCGAGCGGGATTTTTTTCATGGCGGTTAGTCCAATTTGGTAGGCTCCAATAGTTCCCGGACGTCCACATCCAAGAATTGGGCAATCTTGCGAAGCACTGGAATACTGGGCTGGGCCTTATTATTGCAGTAGTTGGTGACCACCACATAGCTTTTGTCGATTTTCTCCGCCAACCAGGTCTGGGTGCGGCCTTGCTCCTTGAGGACAATTTTAATACGGTTCATATTTTCGGTTTGGGACATATTATAAAGTAATAAGTATTTATAAAAAATTTCGATAAAACAATCAAAAACTATAGCAAAATACGATAGAAAAAAATGTTGTAAAATATTATCTAATGATATACTTTTATATTGTTAAAATATATAACCTACTTCCTATGCGC
>JBCCUY010000321.1:0-4026 GCA_039196145.1 Bacteroidota bacterium | reverse complement strand
GCAAAAAAGTCCTTATAACAATGAAGATTTCAAAATTGATGCGGTCCAGGTTACCCATGAGTCCGATCTTAATGTAACGGTCTGGGAAATTGCTGTGAAGGGAACCGCTGGAAACACGGTGCCCAGTGCTGCAGGGCAACTTGATGGCGCTCCTGTTTTAGGGTATGTATTCCCTACTAGTCTACAACCAACTGATGTTGGATTTGGTGCTACGGATGGCATACTTGCCCTTGCATTGACTTCACACCCTGATTTTGATGACACTCCACTCTGGGATGAAAATGGAGACGGTACATTGGATAATGATGGAGTTGTTTGGCATCCGCATTGGGTGGTGCTGGTAGAGGATAACAGGGTAACAGGTGGACTTTCTGTAAAACAGTTTAAGAAGGCGGACGAAACTGTAGTGCTCCCACCCACCAATCCGGGAATGCCCATGTACATGGATTCTCCCGGCTATCCCGTTGTTGCCAAGTCCAAGATTATTAAGGTTGTTGTCCCTGATTACAGGATAAAGGGAAAAACCGATTTTAACTACGATGGGGTTTCGGCATTTATGAAGGTGAACACCAGTATGGACAATAAGCCAATGCTCGGTGTATATGAGGTGTTTAGCGTGGCGAGTGGGGATTTGTCCCTTCCATATTCCGTAAAATAAAGCTATGGAAGTTTCAGTATGGGACACTTATGTTCCAAGAGAAGACGGTAAAATCATGCACTTTGATATTTTGGTGCCGAGCACGTTTACCGAAAGCACGACTATTTTTGATTATGGAAAGGCCTATTTAAGGACTAAATCGTTTAAAACAGGAGAACTATCCGCTAACGAATGTAGGTTTTGCCATATGCAATCAGCACCTGCAGCGGTCGAGGAAGAAATACGTGAGCAGGGCTATTTTATTATTGAAATGGAAAATTGTTCCTAATTTAATTAGGATAACTAACTTTGCCTGTCGGGTATCCGGCGGGCATAGTTTATTATGGAAAATAACAGCGTTTTTGACCCCAAAGTACAGCAGGAAGACATATCGAGTAAGATTGTTACCGGTTTGGAGCGTGTTTCACAGGCATTTAAAGTGATGCTCTGGGAAAAAGCCAAACAATTTGGTTTAAGTCCAATTCAAATCCAAATTCTGATTTTTGTTGCCCATCATAAAAGTGGGTTCAACAATGTTAGTTTTCTGGCGCAAGAATTCAATGTGACAAAACCTACCATTAGCGATGCTGTAAGAGTTCTGGATAAAAAATCCCTTATCATTAAAGACTATTCCTCATCGGATAACCGAAGCTATACCATAGTATTGTCTACCTTGGGTCAAGAGATGGTTGCGCAAACCGAGGATTTTGCAAATCCCATGAACAACCATGTATCTGGCTTATCAGCGGAAGAGCAACAGGGGCTTTTCAAAACACTGGGAAAATTGATTTACAAATTGAACCAGCATGGTGTCCTTACCGTCCAGCGCACCTGCTATGCTTGTAAATACTATCAGAAAACCACCGCAAACCATTACTGTCACCTCTTGGAAAAACAGCTAAAACATGAGGATATTCGTCTAGACTGTATTGAATTTGAAGAAAAGCAATGATTCCCGAGAGTGTCCTACAACAATATGGAGCGCTTAAAGTTACCTTTGGAAAGAAGGAGGTACTCTTCACAGAGCAATCGATTCCCCGGTATTATTTTCAGGTGATTTCCGGGAAAATCAAAATGAACAATTTCAATGCCGATGGTAAAGAGTTTATTCAAGGGATATTCACTTCAGGTTCCAGTTTTGGCGAGCCACCACTTTTTCAAGAACTCGCCTATCCCGCCCAAGCGGAGGCGGTAGAAGAGAGCAGTATCTGGAAGCTTGAAAAAAGTACCTTTTTCAAATTGCTCAAGGAAAATCCGGAAATTCATCTTCAGGTAACACGGACCTTGGCTGGACGCTTGCATTATAAGGCAACCATGGTAGCTGAGATATCCTCGGAAAGCCCTGAACATCGTTTGTTGAGACTTATGGATTATTTTAAAGAACACATCCACAAGATTCCAGTAAACGAACCCTACGTAGTTGAACTTTCCCGCCAACAACTGGCAGACTTGACAGGACTCAGGGTTGAAACGGTTATTAGGGCCGTCAAGGCACTTGAAAAAAAGGGAGTGCTTCAAATACAAGCGCATAAAATTGTGCGCTGACCGGCCTTAAACATGTATTATATGATTTCGGTCATAAATTTGAGTCTTGGCCCCGAGATAATTTTGTTCCATACAATGACAAATGACATGATTATGGAACTTTATCTTAAGAGCTTGCATCAATTTGAAAAGGATATCCGGGGGTACTCCACAATTTTCATTATTGCCCAAAGTTGCTTGGGCTCTGTTGCGGCCATGTACATTTTGGTCAATGGCGTATCGCCAATGCAAATGTTTCAATTGTTTTTGGTGACCATCGCTTGTATGGGATTCAACGCAGCTGTATTATCACAGCGCAAGCCAAAGACGATTTTCAATTTATTTCTGATCAGTATGGTGTTGAGCAGTGTGGTATTAATCCTAAATTTGTTGTGATATGATGAAGAAGGAATTGGTAGATAGGGATGATGTGCGCCTATTGGTGACAAGTTTTTACGCAAAGGTGCGCAAGGACCCTGAGATTGGGCACTTTTTTAACGAAACCATAGAGGATTGGCCCGAACACATCGAAAAATTGATCAACTTTTGGGAGACCAATCTCTTTTTCGTTCAGAAATACAAGGGAAACCCATTAAAGGTGCATGCAGAGGTAGATGAAAAAATGGGAAATACCATTACCGATTACCATTTCGGAATATGGCTTCGACATTGGATAGAGACCATCGACACTAATTTTGTGGGAACGAATGCGGAAAAAGCCAAACAGCGTGCTAGAAATATTAGCGTACGAATGTTCATCACCATTTTTGAACAACAGAAACGAAGTCGGGAATTGAACGGCGGCTAGGAAAGCTCTAGACTCTCATTAGCAAAATGCTCGCAAAGTTCCAAGGTATCCTTTACATCATCAAGTGTTGTTCTCGGGTTAATCAGGCACATTCTCAAAACCACTTGCCCATGAAGTAAAGTGGTTACCAATAGTGCTTTTCGAGAGGCTACAACTTTCTCAGAAATGAATTGGTTGATCTTGTCCAATTTGTTCTGGTTGAAATTGCGGTCAATAGGATTGTACCTAAAATTGATAACGGCCATGGTAGCCGGAAATACCACTTCCCATTTTTTACTGGCCCTTAGAATAGTTTCGGTTTCCTCGGCCAATTCAATATTATAGGTTATGGCTTTTCTAAATTCCTTTAGGCCAAAGCTTTTGATGGACATATAAAACTTGAGTGCCCGGAATCTGCGTGTAAGCTGTATGCCATGATCATAGAAATTAATTTCTGAAGTATTTCCCTCTATATCCCTCAGGTATTCGGGTCGTTCCGTAAAAGTGCTACTCAAATGCTTATGGTTACGCACCAAAAGGCACCCCATTTCGTAAGGTTGATAGAACCATTTATGGGGATCCACGGTCAATGAATCAGCTTTTTCAATGCCTTTCATTAACTGTTTTCCTTTTTTGGATAGGATGGCTGCAGCTCCGTAAGCCCCATCAATATGGAACCAAATGTCCTCTTTTTTACATATGGCGGCCAAATCGGTAAGTGGGTCTACCGTACCTGTGTTAGTGGTGCCAGAGGTTGCAATGAGACAGAAAGGTTGAAGCCCTTCTAATCGGTCTTTGGCAATACAGTTTTTTAATTTGTTCAAACCGAACTTAAACTCTATGTCCGTAGGGATAATCCGAATCTGTTCCTTTTTGAATCCCAGTACTCGGATGGCCTTTACATTGGAGGAATGTGCTTGATCCGATAGATAAATCACGGCTTTCGAAAAATCTTGCCCACATTTTATACGTCTTGCCGTGGTCAAAGCCGTTAAGTTGGCCATAGATCCTCCACTGGTAAAGATGCCGCCACCCTTTTTCTGAGGAAGACCAAATATTTTCAAGAGCCATTGAATGG
>JBCCUY010000320.1:0-4044 GCA_039196145.1 Bacteroidota bacterium | reverse complement strand
GGAAGATGTTGCATAAAGGTGATTTAGCTCTTTAGCATTGTTAAAATACGTAACCAGTTACATAAATTGATTTATATTTGTCTTTTAATACACACCCATATGGAAAAAGACTTTTTACAACAGCTGCGGCATTTGGGTTTTACCGCTCGCATAAAACGCCTAAATGAGCGCATTGTATCTAGTACGGTATCCCACTACTCCAAGCTAAATCTGGATATAGAACCTAATTGGCACATTATTTTTCTGCTTTTGAAGGAAAGGGGAAAGCTTACCGTTACCGATATTGCCAACACCTTGGGTTTCTCACATCCCGCCATGATAAAGATTACCCGAAAAATGAAGGAACGCGGTTATGTAATAATGTTCAAGGATCTAAAGGATGGGCGGAAGACCCTAATCAAATTATCGGCAAAAGGACAGAGAAAACTTCCGGCTTACGAGCGGGAATGGAATCGTATCCAAGAGGTACTGGAGGAATTTGTTGGAAACGACTTTTTAAACCAACTTGACGCGTTGGAAGATAAATTACTCCATCAGGATTTCAACCAGCGCTACGATAAAAAGTTTGGAAACTCCGATTCTGATGCTGCTTTTAGTGTTCGCAACGCGCAATCCTCTGAATTCAAAGACATTGGAAAGCTCATGGTGCAGGTATACGCGGGACTGGAAGGCTTTCCCAAAGCTGATGAGCAACCAGCCTACTATCAAAAACTTGCCGACATAGGTAGCTTTACCCAAAACCCGGATACGGAGCTTTTGGTCGCTGTATCCAATTCCGGTAATCTCTTGGGTGGTGTCCTTTATTTTGGAGATATGCAGTTTTACGGTTCGGGTGGTATGGCACCATCTGAAAAAAATGCCTCCGGGTTCCGTCTTTTGGCCGTTACCCCATCTGCAAGGGGCCTCGGAATTGGGAAAGCCCTTAGCATCGCCTGTGTCAACAAGGCCAAAAAGAAAGGTCATCCACAGGTTATCATTCACTCAACTGTCTACATGAAACCTGCTATCCGGATGTACAAAGGGTTGGGGTTTGTTCGTTCCAAGGATTTGGATTTTTCACAAAACGGTCTTGAAGTCTATGGTTATCGATTAAATCTAAAGTAACTTGGGAAGGTGAAATCAACAGGTTTAAATAAGACCGGGGAACTCACCGCCCACTTTTTTAGGAACGAATACGGAAAACTTGTCGCCGTAATCACACGTTATTTGGGCAGTGAGCATGTAGAAACTGCAGAGGACATTGTCCAGGATGCACTTTTACAAGCAACCAAGCACTGGGATCTTCATGGTATTCCCGACCAACCAAAGGCCTGGCTCTACACCACAGCTAGAAATTTGGCGCTGAATGCCCTGAAGCGCAGAAAACATCACAGGACCTACGCCCTTCATCAAGCAAATAATACTTCCACAGCAGAACAGTTGCCTTTTTCGGAAGAACTTATTGAGGACAGTCAGCTGAAAATGATGTTCTGGTGTTGTCATGACTCCATTCCCGAGCCTTCCAGAATTGCCTTGATACTAAAAATCCTGTCCGGTTTTAGCATAACAGAAATCGCCAGTGCTTTTTTCTCCAATAAGGAAACCATCAACAAACGTTTGGTTAGAGGGCGAAAACAACTCCGAAATGTTGAATTTGACTCACCCCATGAACAGCACTTAAACCAGCGGTTGCAGACAGTTCTCAAAACCATTTATCTGCTATTTAATGAAGGCTATCTCCCGTCCAGCGAAAATCAAATTATTCGTTTTGACCTTTGCCTAGAAGCCATTCGTTTGGCCCAATTACTTTCGGATAGCGAACTCATAACGAAAAAAGCCGACATACATGCCCTTTTGGCCCTAATGTACTTTAACGTTGCCCGGTTTAAATCCAGAACATCGGAAACTGGCGAGCTAATGGATTTAAAAGAGCAAGATCGGTCCAAGTGGGACGCAGAACTCATCCAGTATGGAATTCAATTTCTAGACCTGGTGGTCCAGGGTGATACCTTATCTTCCTATGCCCTATTGGCCACCATCTCCGGTCATCATTGTATCGCCAAAAGCTATGAAAAGACAGATTGGACAACCATTTTATCACTCTACGACCAACTGTTACTTCTTGAGAAATCACCAATTGTTCAACTGAACCGATGTGTGGTATTGGCAGAGGTTGCAGGAACACCTACCGCAATTGAAGAGCTAACGAAACTAGGGGCTCAGACCGATATTAACCGTTACTACCTCTATCATTTCACCTTGGCGGAACTTTATAAACGCGAGCAACAATGGTCGGCATCCAAATTGGCCTACGAAGAGGCACGGAATCTGTCCAAGAATCCTAGGGACCAGGAAATTTTGAAAAAAAAGAAGCAAGCACTTGTCCCTTATTTGTCCTCCCAATTGTCTTAGGGGTAAATTTTAACTTAAAAGTAAAGACATGAAAGAATTTCTATTACTAATCAGAAGCGAGGAATCCCCTAAGGCCAATCTCTCTCCGGAGCAAATGCAACAGCACATTGAAAAAGTGGGAGGGTATTTAAAACGACTTAGCGAGGAAGGTAGAATGAAATCGGCCCAACCTCTTGAGATGGCAGGTACCATGCTATCATACAAAAACGGGCAAATTGTTGACGGGCCTTACAACGAGACCAAGGAAATCATTTCGGGATACTATCATTTACTGGCCAACGACCTTGAAGAGGCCATTGCCATAGCAAAAAAAGACCCAAGGTTTGAGGAAGGTATTTGGCGGATGGAGATTAGACCCATAAAACATGTGGAAGGTATAAACTAAAAATGAAAGCGGCTTGCCATGGCAAGCCGCTTCCCTCATCAAATAAACCTAAAAACCAATCATGGTTTTCACAACTTTACGCCAACCCCAAATCCTATGATCCAAGGGTTAATGTCCACATCGGCACCTACGGTGGCACCCAGAGCGGTGGTTGCATTAACGGTAGCGTCCGTATTTAAAAAGAGTTTTTTTACATCAAGGTTCAAAAACCATTTGTCGTTCAACATAAAGTCGAATCCACCCTGTAGCGCGTAACCAATAGTGGTGTCGTAGTCCACATCGTCTGCAACGGGCCCTTCATCAACTCCATAAAACAAGGTAAGGTTCAGACCAGCTCCAAGGTAGGGAACGAAGTCACCGCCAGTAAAGTGATACTGACCTGTCAAGGTTGGTGGCAATAACCACACATGTCCCAAATCCAAGTCTCCAGCGGCCGTACCTACCGCTTCAACATCATGCTTTGTAGTTGCCAAAATCAACTCCGCTGACCAATTTTCATTAAAGAAATAGGTGATATCAAATTCTGGAACAAATGCCGTGGATATGGAGGCATCACCTCCAATCGTTTCTATATCCGCGCTCTCATCCGGCGTTACCACGATACCCCTTAGCCGAAATTGCCATTTTGAAAAATCATCTGTAGGCGCGTCCTGAGCTATAGCCCAATTGCCAATTGTCAGGATGGCCATACATGCAACTAATACCTTTTTTCCCATTTTTCTGTGTTTAAAATTTCTCCAAAACTAGTGTGGGAATTCATGTAAGAACATGATCATTATCATTGTATGGCAGTCCATGTGCGCCATCCGTAAAATCCTATCCCATATGACTTCAAATTCCTAACATATTTTTTTACTTAAATCGTGGTGAATAGCGCATTAAGTGGTATAATTTGCTTTATTTTATGATGTAAATCAATTAACCCAATGAACCCTTCTGCCTCAGGATGGATCAATAAGTTTGGGCATCTTGCCAAAAAAGAAGCCGCTTACTTCCCGGACTTTACCAGCCTATACCAAGAACTCAAACGCAATGGGTTTGTATATGGTATCCATCTGGACATACCAGAGTTTATCCCAGTGGAACATAAGTTGACTGAGGATGAGATTGCCAAAATAAACCTCCTAACCGCCCTCTACTTTACTTTCAAGTTTGAAAAAGGGGATGTTGATTTTGAGCTTTTTGTGGATACGGTGTTTCAATATTACCGCTCGCTTGAGGTAGGTAAAATATCGTTCTTTTTCTGTTGTAAAAAGGGGCGGGTTTTT
>JBCCUY010000319.1:0-4048 GCA_039196145.1 Bacteroidota bacterium | reverse complement strand
GATCAAACCAGGTGAGTCCTTTATTGCCACTGGATTTTGGGAACCCAACAAAGAGGATTTATTCCGAATTCGAAAAGAGTTTGAGATGGATGCTTCGGATATCCGGAAGATTATCAATGGGAAATCATTTAAGTCCATTTGGGGTGAATTACAGGGCGACGGTGTAAAAACGGCACCAAAGGGATTTGACAAAGAACATCCCAACATTGACCTTATTAAGCGAAAGCAATTCATCTTTGTTCGGGACTTTTCAGATAAAGAGGTCCTCTCTGAAACCTTCATCAAGGAGGTAGACAAGTCCTTTAAGGCCATTAGACCTTATTTTGATTTGATGAGCGATATTCTCACCACCAATTTAAATGGCGAGTCCATATTAGACTAGGACTTCGTTTTCCAAAAGTTGAACTTGGTCCTTCAAACGATTGATTACCATATTCATCATACGCTTGTTGAGGGCGGACGAATTTTGGATATAGGTAGTATACTCTTCCACGGTAAACTGACCTATAATCATACCTTTAAGGGAGTTCCTGAACTTAATATCCTTTTGGATGGAGTTCTCAATATATTCCATTTTTTTCTCAAGGGAAAGCTCATAAAAAGCCCCCTTGTGTTTTCTGATATAGTTCTTGAAAACCTCAATGATCAGGCAGTTCTGGAATTTGATAATCGGCCGTAAAGTTTGGTTCTGAAAGCGCTCACCGGAACTCATATCGCTGTTTAATAAGCTCTGGCCTATCTCTGGACGGATGTCCAAAAGATGCTTGGATCTTGAATCCATAATGCGAGTTTTAATAAAATTACATAATCAAAATGTGCCCATCCTTGGTGCCGATAATAGTTTTTAACGATGTTATGAACAGCAATCATTTATTCATAACTTCGTTCGTACCTTATATAAATCCGATATGAAATTTGGAAAAGTTGACCATCCCGAATTGGTGGATTTCACCATCCCACAGGATCATGAAGACACAGCTGTTGTGCTGGAAAATTTAGAGAAATCCGATAAAATGAATGTTTTTGTAGGCTGTGCAAAATGGAACAGGCAAGACCTTAAAAACTTTTATCCTAGGGGCACCAAGGATGAATTGGTCTATTATGCCTCCCAGTTCAACAGTATTGAGTTGAACGCTACGTTTTACCGGATTTTTCCTGCCGAGCAATACGAAAAATGGCGGGACAAAACCCCTGATGGATTCAAGTTTTTCCCAAAAATGACAAATGAGGTAAGTCATTTACGGCGACTTAATGATAAGGTCTATGAAATTGCCGACAGGTACCTAGAGGTTACATCGTTGCTGAAGGAGAAATTGGGAACCATATTTCTTCAGATGCACAATAACTTCGGACCAAAGAATTGGGATAGGGTAGTACGGTTTGTCCAATACTGGCCAAAAGAATTTCCACTGGCCATGGAATTCAGACACACGGATTGGTTTACCGATGAGACCGTGGCCAATGAATTGTATTATCTATTAAAAGAAAATAGCATTGCAAATGTTTTGGTGGATACCGCGGGCAGGAGAGACATGATGCACATGCGCCTTAGCAATGAAGAGGCGTTTATCCGATATGTTGGAGCAAATCATGCCTCTGACTATGATCGACTAGAGGATTGGATAACTCGTTTGGAACAATGGAAACATCAAGGGTTGACCAATCTCCATTTTTTTGTGCACCAAAATCTTGAAAAAGAATCTCCGCTGCTATCCGCACATTTTATTGAACTTTTGAACAGGGCCCTGGATGCTGATTTGACCATTCCACAAACTTTGGTATCTAAGAACAAAGGCCTGTTCGACTAGAAAATCTCCCTTGGTAGCATTCCGTTTTTGGCAATGGGCAGATATGCTAATTATCAATTTGATACTTCGCGCCTTTGGGATATTTCAAATTGATAAATCCGATCTAGGACGTTGTGCTTTTCATCCTATTACAAGCTCTTTGGGCTAACTTTGCACTAGAATCTTAAAACAGTTTGCTATGAGATTTCATACAAGAAAATGGGTAAAACCAGAGGATTTAAATGCTAATGGAACCTTGTTTGGAGGTAAGGTATTAGCCTGGATTGATGAAGAAGCCGCCCTTTACAGTATTGTACAGTTGGAAAGCAAAAAGGTGGTCACCAAATACATATCTGAAATTAACTTTATGAGTACCGCCATGAAAGGTGACATCATTGAAATAGGCATTGAGGTGCTCAAGTTTGGTACTACTTCCATCTCTCTTAACTGCGAGGTTAGAAACAAGATGACCCATGAGAGCATTGTCACCGTGGACAACATCATCATGGTTAACCTGGACGAAAGCGGGAATCCCGCGCCACATGGAAAGACCAAGGTAGAATACGTTAAAGACCGCTTGGCCAAAAAGGAAAAAGGGGAGCTGTCCTAGTTTATCGCGGCCGAATAGCCTTGGACGTCATCCAAAACACGAAGTAGGTTCTCACCCCAGAGTTTGGCAATTTCTTCTTCGGAATACCCTCTTCTGACCAATTCCAATGTTACATTAAAGGTTTCGGAGGCGTCAGACCAACCCTGGATACCTCCACCGCCATCAAAATCGGAGCTAATCCCCACATGATCAATGCCAATGAGCTTGACCATATAATCGATGTGGTCGACCAAATCCGGAACACCTACGGCTTCCGGAGCATTTGGATCTTTCGCCGCCTGTTCATTTGCCAATCGGATAATTTTGGGGTAATTTTCCGTGAATTCCTTTTGCAGGGCTTTATTAAGACTTGAAACATTGGAACGATCATACCATGTTACGCCCAGGGAATTTGCAATATTCTGGTATTTGCTTTTCATGTAAGTTGCTCGAGTTTCAGCCTTTTCAGTATTGAGATAGGAACCAAAAGCTACTGCTTGTGCAACTCCGCCATTCTCCTTTAGCAACCGGAGCTGTTCATCATCTAGGTTTCTACTATGGTTACAAAGTGCCCTCGCAGAAGAGTGCGAAGCAATTATAGGTGCTTTGGAAAGAGCGACTATTTGCATCATGGATTCCTTTGAAAGATGCGAGGTGTCAATCATAAGACCCAGTCTATTCATCTCATTTACAGCACTTATGCCTAAATTACTTAAACCATCATGAAGCCAGATATCATCTTTTTCCCCAGTATGGGAATCGCAAAACTGGTTATGTCCATTATGAGACAGGCCTACGTAGCGGGCACCTCTTTTATGGTATTGTTCAAACTTAGACAGGTCTTCCCCAGCGGGATAGGCATTTTCAACACCTATCATGATAACTTTTTTTCCAGCGGCATGGATGCGTCTAACGTCGGCGGATGTTAAAGCCAGCCCAACCTTATTAGGTGCATAATCTTCACAAAGTCTCTGAATCGCATCAAATTTGGAAATAGCATTTTCCGAAGCCTTGGCGTAACTCTCAGTTGTCAAGGTATCCTGTCCCGTATAAACAATCAACCATGCGGTATCCAATCCACCATCCTCCATTTTAGGCAGGTTGACTTGCGATTCCAGGCGTTGGGTATAATTGGTATGAGAGGTAAAATTATTCACGTCAATATCAATATGCGAGTCAATGCAAATGATGTTTTGTTGGATTCGTTTGGCTTTTTCTTCCAAGAATTTTTCGAGTTTGTTTGGATGCCGTTCCATGGCAAAATTGAGACTGAACCAATACGGCCTGAGACAAAATTTCCCATGCCACAATGTTCACACCTACAAATAACGCAATTTGACAACAAAAGGGGCCCGTTACGGAACATTAAGTTGGCATCCCTATTAAGAATCGACATTTTTAGGGTTACAAGAACCATTAATTACATATAGTTTGGGAACTAGGGAATTACTTACGTATTTGGAAAAATTGGAAATTGGGTTAAGCAGCTTTTCGTATGACGAATTGGGAACCGAGGATGCTGGAAAACTCAAGAAATCTTTTGACGATTTTAAAAACGGATTGGAAAACAAGGTCTTTGGCGTTTCGGAAATGAAACAGTTGGATGTCATTTATGAGCAAATAGGCATTACAGCTTTACCCGAGCAAAAAGACACTTTCCCCATTGAAAAGG
>JBCCUY010000318.1:0-4067 GCA_039196145.1 Bacteroidota bacterium | reverse complement strand
AGTCTGCTCTATTCCAAAATAACCCCTTGCTTTACCCTGAGGTTAATGGTTTGGGCTACGTTTTTGATATCCATTAGGGGATTATGGTCCAACACCAAAAAACTGGCTTCAAAACCATCTTTTAAAAAACCAACTTTTCTATGGGGAAGGGTAGTGGTGGCCGAATTTTCACACCACATTTTAAGCAACTCCAGATTAGTGAACAGGTCTAAACTATGTAGCAGTTGGAATTCATCCACGGAATTATCGTTGTACATATCCGAGCCAATAGCCATGGTTACCCCTTCATTTTTTAGGATTTCCAGATTGGAACGCACATTGTCCAACAAGGCCCCATAATTAGGTTTTTCCTTGTTTTTGGTTACCAAGGATACCGTAGTGACTACAATAGTTCCTTTTTGCGACGCTAGTTTGGCATCTTCCAAATCAATTGGCTGTCCGTTATGAATTTCCGGGAGATGGGCAATCTCATCCACCCCGGCTGCCACCGCCACATGAAAATCGTGGGCCGTGGCGACATGCGCACTTACCCGCAAGTTGTGATCATCAGCTTTTTTAATGATGGAGGGCACCAGTTCTGGATTCAAACCCTTTTTCCCGAAATAGGCCGTATCATATTTTCTGGTTTGGTATTCTTCCGAGTGCAATAAGTTGATTTTTATGAAGTTGGGCTTAAATGACACTATGGTATCCCACTTGCCCTGCAGGTCAGCTTCATTATCGATAATGTAGTACCCATGGGATTCAATATCTTTTAAGGTATTGAATAGTCCATCAAAGTGACCATAGGCTAGGAAACGTTTTCGCAATGCGATAGGGTGACCACCCGAACCAGTAAGGGGAGCATGGGCCATACGAACATCAATTCCGGTAGGTTTGTTATAATGATGCATCAAAGGATCTATCCTTTTCTTTATGGAGGAAAGGAGTTTTACATAGAATACGCCGTTGTCCAGATAGGATTTGATACGTTCTTCCAGTTTATAGTCACTTTCCAGATTGTGATTGTGTGCCTCGGCAAATGGTGGGATCACAAATTTACCAACCAGGTCTATAATGGTGTCGCTTTGTACCCTTCCTTCGGAAAAACTTAAATGACCATCTTTGACCCAAGCGGTTCTTTTTTCAAAGGAGTTTCCATTAAACCATTGCCCGTTCATAAGTTCCATTTGAACATGTTCCACTTTGTCTGGTTTGCAAGAAAACAGAAGAGTGGACGATAAAAGCCCCAATAAAAACTGTTTCATGTTATGTTGGTTTATCTAAAGACTTCCCTTGGGCAACAATGTGACGTGTAGGCCTATACTTTCGATTTGTACCCAGACCTGAGAAATGTGTTTTAATTAATTTTGGTTCGGAATTGCGTCAGACCCTTAAGATTGCGCTCCAAAACCTTTTGTACATCTTCAGTTTTAAGGTGACCCAATCTGCCCCAGGGAGCAAGCTCCTCTACCACAAAGCTATCATCGGTCTGTTCACTGCAGGAAGCATATAGGAACAAGACCAAAAGTAAGGAAGATAAGCTCAATACTCTTTTCATAAGGACACCTTGATTAGGATTAAATTGACATTTGGCGCCCTTAAGTTACTAAGCTTAGCCCAATAGAAATGTTAAATGAGCGAATGTATCAGGCCTTAAAGGTTTGCAATTCCCAAGACAAGCTCAAATCCGCTACCATGAACGATTTGTTTGTTCGGTTTACCATCGGTTCCCATGTTTAGCTTTTTCGGGTTTTCAGAAATCAAAAATACTTTAGTATGGTGACCAGGGGGTGTCAGGGCCATCCCTTATTTGATTTGGGCATATCTACTACTTCGGTATTAAAACTGGACCAAGATGGAGGTGAAACCTACATTGTTATGAATATGGAATCAATTTCATTTGGTTTTGTTAGGGAGGCGGTCCAGAAGAACTTCGCTCACTGGCAATTTTCCAACCTCCATTTATTTTAAACAGGGTCAAGAAGCTGGTGGTCTTGGTGGAAGGAAAATCCACTCGTCCAACCGCCAAATTATCATGATACAGCTCTATGGAGAACAGCTGGTTGAAATCAATTTGATGTTGTCGATTAGGTATTGTTTTTAAGAACTCAGTTTTAGAAAGGGTTTCGAATTGACCGTGTTGGACAATGTGTTTTTTATCCCATCCATCATGTAGTAGTTCAGAGACCTTGCCCACATCTGAGGTTGCCAAAGCTTCAAAATAGGAGTGGAGCAGGGAATCTGTTTCCGCATAGGCCAAGGAACGGTGCTCGGTTTGGGAGGTATTCCGAACATTGGCCCATACCTTATCCATGAGAATCCATTGCCCGTTGAGCTTAAAGAGAATGAAACTGGTGGCACTTCTACTAGGCGCTTTGTTAACACGTACAAAGGCCAAGTTACCGTTGGCCAAACCCACTGTAGCAAAAACCCTATCACTGGCATAGCCAGGGTAGGGGCCATGGTCCTGCACTCTTTGTATAAACGTTGACTTGTTTTCAATATTAAGGGTGGCGGTATTGGGTGTATCGGTATCCCTCATAAACCAGGTTTCGTGAAAAACCTCATCCAGAAGGTTCGGTTGTGCCATCTCCACACCTTGGTAGTATTTGCCCATGACCGAATAGATTTCAGCATAGTCCTCGGTGTTTTGCACCACATTAGCAGGATGGAAAATGAAATTGGAATTTAGTGGCTCCGATGTACGATCCTGTGCATATAAGGGTACGTATGCGATGAGGCAAAGCCCCAACACTATATGTATAATACGAGACATGATAATGAATGTTGCTTCAAGATACTTAAAACCAGCAACAAAGATTAGCAAAGTACCCAAAAAGATTCTTTCCCCACTAACATGATCGGAGGGTCACTTTATCCGCTTATTTGAGATACTCAAAGGTATCCACGACCTCGTATTTCAAACTTCTTTTCAGGAATCCGTTTAAAAAGGCGGTGTGACTTCCACCTGATAAAATAAAAACGCGATCTGAAGAATCCAGTGGTATCCTGTTTAGGTTGGCATAGATTCTAGGATTCCTTTGATAGTATTTTGCGGCTTCATCGGCTCCTTCAAAACCATTTTCAGTTCCCACATGGGTAAGAACATCAGCATTTGCCGTAATCAAAAAATCCAAAAATCTTGGATGATTAATTCTTTTGAGTTTTTCCACTAGGGGAATTTCTTCTTCCAATGGGTTGATGTCCTGCACAGATGCTAAAGGGTCGGCCTGAAACTTATTGTAGGTTATGGAATCCAAAAGATTGGTCAATTCACTGTTGATGTTGTAGTTGTATTCCATTTTATGGTCGATTCCATGGAGACGGGCAATGTTGTTCCTCCTACCTACCTCAAAGGCCACTAGGCCAACCTCACCATAGTAGGTCGAAGCCTTTTTTGGAGTTTTAAGATACACTCGGTAGTTTTCATTGAGCTCATCATTCTTACTGGGCGGGACTTCAACACAGATTACGGTAGGTTTAAATGCGGAAAACAATTCTGCAATGGCTTTGGCATCCTGTTGATTTTTTTGATTTTCCTCGTCAAACTCCACTGTATTCGCGTCTGAGGAGGCCCCCATATGGAAAGTGGCAAAATTGAGCACTTGGACCTTATCATCTGTTGGGACTGTTTCTTGATTTGCCTTGGTGGGCTCTTCCGCGGTTTTCTTCGAAGAAGATGTACATGACAAGGCCAGTCCTGTGAACAGGAGAATTGAAAATCGTAGCATAAGGATTGTTTTTTGTGATGAATTATGGTAGTATTAATTGGTTTTTAAAACTTTGGAACTGATGCACATTACCGTATCGTCTATATTGATGGGAGGTGTTGCTAGTTTGTATAAGATAATCCCGGATTTTGGTGCTATGTATTCTTCCAGAACTTCTCCAAATATATCTGTGGTATACCCTAAAACGGCCCCTTTGTCAACAACATCACCTGCCTTGTAATCGCTATAAAAAATGCCGTTCACCTTGGAGTCGATGTAGATTTGTTGGTGCAGGGAAACGAAATTTTGCTGGCGAGAGGTATTATACGTGCCATACAATTTAATTTACCAGAGCATATTATATACACCCTTTTT
>JBCCUY010000317.1:0-4081 GCA_039196145.1 Bacteroidota bacterium | reverse complement strand
TTGACTTATTCAGAGGTGTAGTTTGATTTAATTATTCATCAATTGGCATAAATATACTGGTCAAAGTTTCCTGAACATATCCCCTGCTTTGGACAAGCTGTAACCGATAACCGAACCTGACTCATTTCTTTTGAAATAGATAGGGTCGTTTCCAATATCCGAAAACTCATCCTTATTTTCATGGTAGATGGGATACGGAATCTCTTTGATTATGGCGTATAGCCCTCCATCCTTTGTGTTGAGCTTAAGCTCAATTTCGCTACCATCTTTGTACTCATAAGTTCCTTCGTATGCGGTTAATACAGGAACCGGTTTAACCTTATGGTATGGATTGTCCTCGGTTAAGATAAGTCCGTTACCCAATCGCCAATTGTCATACTCCATGGTAAAAGCAATGCGCTTGGCCTCGTTAAGTCCACGAAGTTTTGCGACCAAATGGAGGGCACCATCAATCCCTGCGGAAATCCCTGCTGTGGTCACAACTTGGCCGTTGTCCACAAAGCGGACATTCTTTTTGACATCGATTTTGGGGTACTGTTCTTGTAGATTATCCAAGGAATTGTGAAAAGTGGTGGCTGTCTTCCCATCCAAGATTCCAGCTTCCGCAAGAATAAATGCTCCCGTACAAACGGAAAAATAGTACTCCACATTCTCCTGATTTTGCACCCACTCGATAACTTTCTCGTTTTTGGCCGCTGATGAGGCGTTACCACCAAAAAACGCTAGGATGTCGGCTTTCGGCGCATTCTCTATGGTATAATCGGGCAGTACCTTTAGTATTCCTTGGGACTTGATTGGGTCTTTGGTGGCGGAAACCGTGAATACGTTGAAGCCGGCATAGGCCAGGACTTCCATGGGGCCGGCAAAATCCAGCACTTCTACACGGTCTTGAAGATAAAAAGCAACGGTTTTCACATCATCTTTTTTAATTAAAGTCATATTGCAATAGGAACATTTGCCTGGTTTGTCATGTTCTTCCTTGTCGCATGG
Organism: Bacteroidota bacterium; assembly: GCA_039196145.1. Classification (GTDB taxonomy): domain Bacteria; phylum Bacteroidota; class Bacteroidia; order Flavobacteriales; family Flavobacteriaceae; genus Flagellimonas. The sequence continues at coordinate 3,091 of JBCCUY010000317.1, read as the reverse complement.
CAGGTCGCATGGAGGGCATACGTATTTGGATGGCGGAATTTGCGAATTCTGGGCAAACCCATAGGAAAGGAATACCAAAAGGGTTAGGATTAAAAGTGACTGTTTCATTTATTTTGATTTGATGATACCTCAAAATTACAGCCAAATTCAAAGGTTTAAAAGGACATTTGTGCGCAGGATAAGGACATCTAAACCTGCCATTCGGAAGGTAGTGAACGGGTGTGTTTTTTTAGAAGATTTCGCAACTGATTGCTACTTTGCAGTCCACAGGCGTTGGAAGCTGTGCTCACTTTTGAGCCGCTGGATAAAAGCTGGATGGCCCGTTCCACCCTGAGTTTTTCCAAATAAAGCCCAACGGTTATACCGGTTACCTTTTTAAAGAGTCTTGTGAGGTTTCTAGGGCTCATGTGCACCCTTTCCGCCAATTCCTCAATCTTTACCTTTCTGCCCAGATTTTGAGCCAATGCATCCTGAACTTGGTGTACCCGACTGTCCATATGGTTTCTATATTGAAGGAAAACGCTCAATTGGGGATCATTTTCCGTGCGTCTTAGGTAAATCACCACTGCTTTTGCAATTTTTGTGGCGAAGACAGGTCCAAAAAGCTCCTCTATAATGAAAAGAGCTAAGTCTATTCCTGAGGAGACCCCTGCACTAGAGTAAAGCGTACCGTCCTTTACAATAAGTCTGTCAGATAATAATTTGATAGAGGGAAACCGATTTTGAAAGTCTTCCAGGTATTTCCAATGGGTGGTACAGTTTTTATGATCCAGGAGGCCTGAAAAAGCTACGAGATATGCCCCTGTGCAAACCGAACATATTCGGGCTCCATTTTGATTCTGCCTCTTGAGCCATTCAAGGAACTCGGCTATTTCATTGGTATAACCCTCAGCTAAGAAGAGATGGGACTCCAATCCTGGGATGAACAACAGGTCATGGGTGCCCAATTCGTGCGATGCAAAAGGATCCAGGTTTCCCAAGTTTACCCCAGCACAGGTAACTTCTTCCCTGGTTTTGGATAGGCTGAGGTAATGGGTAGTGATGGATGCACCATACTCATTGGCCTCATAAAACAGATGCGCAGGACCAGCGAAATCCAGTAGCTGTACCTCTGGTGGAATTAGAAAAAAAGCTTTGTATGAATTGTTGTTTGGCATCCGGGTTAAATTCCAATACAACAAAAATAGCCGTTATCCACAACTAGTTGGATAACGGCCATTCCGAATTCGATGATTTTCTAACCTAAAAAAGGATATCTGTAATCTTCAGGTGTCACAAAAGTCTCCTTTATCAATCTTGGCGATACCCAACGTAGCAAATTCTGGGCAGAACCAGCTTTGTCATTGGTTCCTGAAGCTCTGGCACCTCCAAAAGGTTGTTGCCCTACAACAGCTCCGGTCGGTTTATCGTTTATATAGAAATTTCCAGCGCAATTTTGCAGCGCTTTGGTGGCTTCGTCAATGGCATATCGGTCAGTGGACAAGACAGCTCCGGTCAAGGCGTATTCGGATGTGCCATCCACTAACTCCAAGGTCTTGCCCCAGTCTGCGTCCTCATAAACATAGACGGTGACCACGGGGCCAAAAAGTTCCGTACACATGGTGGTGTATTTTGGGTCCTGGGTCAAGATAACCGTTGGTTCTATAAAGTATCCTTTGGATTTGTCGTAGCTTCCTCCCGCAATGATTTTGGCATTTTCATCTGCTTTGGCCTCATCAATGTATTTTGCCAACTTATCAAAAGACCCTTCATGGATCACAGCTGTAATAAAATTGCTCATATCTGCTGGCGAACCTGGTTTGTTGAAAGAGTCAACATCGGCCTTTACCAAATCAAGAATTTCATCCGCCGTCGATTTTGGTAGATAAACCCTGGAGGCGGCGCTACATTTCTGTCCCTGGAACTCAAATGCACCTCTGACAATGGCTGTCGCCACTTGGGCCGGTTTGGCTGAAGGATGCGCTAAAATAAAATCCTTACCGCCCGTTTCTCCTACTATTCTTGGGTAAGTTTTGTATGTATGGATGTTGTTTCCAATTTGTTTCCACAGTTCTTTGAAGACAAAAGTTGAACCCGTAAAGTGAAGTCCAGAGAAATCAGGATGTGACAATACGGTTTCTGTTATCATGATGGGATCTCCCATTACCATATTGATGACACCGTCAGGAAGTCCAGCTTCCTTAAAGACGTCCATGATCACTTTGGCAGAGAATACCTGACTATCACTTGGTTTCCAAATGACCGCATTGCCCATCATGGCCGCACTGGCAGGAAGGTTTCCGGCAATTGCAGTAAAATTGAAAGGAGTAATGGCATATACAAAACCCTCCAGGGGCCTGTACTCCACTCTGTTCCAAATACCATCTGCAGATTCAGGCTGCTCAGAATAAATCTGCGACATGTACTCCACATTGAAACGGAGAAAATCGATGAACTCGCAGGCAGCATCAATTTCCGCTTGGTGAATTGTCTTGGACTGCGCCATCATCGTCGCCGCATTGATTTTGGCACGATAGGGGCCAGCAACAAGGTCCGCCGCCTTCAAGAAAATGGCCGCTCGTTGTTCCCAAGTAAGATTGGCCCATTTTTCTCTGGCTTCCAATCCATTGGCGATGGCCTTTTCCACATGTTTTTTCTCGGCCAAATGGTAGGATCCCACCACATGCGCATGCTCGTGCGGAGGCGACATGGTTTGGGTGTTACCGGTTCTGATTTCTTCGGAACCTATATATAGGGGAACCTCAACATTTCCGTTGTAATAGGCATCATACTGTTGTAGCACTTGTTCCCTCTCAGGAGTGCCAGGAGCATAACTTTTAATAGGTTCATTATATGCTGTTGGAACCTGAAAAAAACCTTTTCCCATAGTGGAGATTTTACGAGTTAAAAATTCCACCAAAGGTAGTAAAGAAAAGACGATTATTTGATTATAAATTATTTGTCTTCGAACGAAGATATTTTATATATCCGTTTAGGGAATAGATGGCATCGTCGACAAGTTTTTTACCTTTTTCAATTTCTTCTTCGGATATCTTTTTTTCATCTAAACAGGTAGTGAGATCATCTTTGATTTCAAAAAGGGAGCCTCTAC
>JBCCUY010000316.1:0-4093 GCA_039196145.1 Bacteroidota bacterium | reverse complement strand
GCCCTAAGAGGTATGAAGGTTTCGGCAGGCAGCCATACTATCGAATTCAAATTTGAACCGGAGGTTGTTAAGACAGGAAGTCAAATCGCTCTTGGCAGTAATATTCTTTTGGGTTTGGTGATTTTAGGTGGAATTGGGTTGTCCTTCCGTCGTAAAAAGTCTGAAAAGGAGTAATGCACAAAGTTTTGGTCATAGCATATTATTGGCCCCCTGCTGGCGGACCTGGTGTGCAACGATGGCTAAAGTTTGTCAAATACTTCAGGGATTTTGGGATAGAACCCATAGTCTATGTACCCGAGAATCCACATTATCCCATAATAGATACCCAAATGGAGTTGGATGTGCCCCAAGATGTCAAAATACTAAAGAGGCCTATCCGGGAACCCTATGTTTGGGCTTCTTTACTTTCCAAAAAGAAAACAAAAACAATCAGTTCTGGCATTATTCGGGAGAAAGAGGCCTCACCGTTAGAACGGATTTTATTGTGGATAAGGGGTAACTTTTTTATTCCGGATGCCCGTAAATCATGGGTAAGACCTTCTGTTGCTTATCTAGAGAAAATCATAGAAAAAGAAAGGGTGGAAACCATTATTACCACCGGTCCACCGCATAGCTTGCACCTAATCGGTCTTGCCCTGAAGAAAACCAAAAAGCTGCAATGGATTGCTGACTTTCGTGACCCTTGGACCACTATTGGGTACCATAAAAAGCTGCTCCTGACCAAAAAATCCCAGCTAAAGCATAAGAGCTTGGAAGCGGAGGTTCTATGCACGGCCGATAAGATTGTAGTCACTAGCAACACCACGAAAAAGGAGTTTGAACAAATCACCCAGAAACCCATAAAAGTAATTACCAATGGGTTTGATGAATTACTGGCCCCTACTGGATTGGATACCAGTTTTACGATTTCGCATTTGGGTTCTTTGTTGACGGGAAGAAATCCAATTACCCTTTGGATAGCCCTTCAGGATTTGGTTAGATCCCACCCTGGGTTTGGTGAGTCTCTAAAAATTCAGTTGGCCGGGGTAGTAGGGGAAGAGGTTTATGCATCCATTTCCCAATTTGGTTTGCAAGATTATACAGAGGTACTTGGATATTTATCGCATACCAAAGTGGTTGAAGTACAACAAAAATCGCAAGTGCTATTGCTTTTGGAAATAGACTCTCAGGAAACAAGGGGCATTATACCAGGGAAACTGTTTGAATATCTGAATGCCAAACGTCCGATCCTAGCAATTGGACCAAATCAGTGGGAAGCTGGAGAGATGATTCAAAGGGCAAAAGCAGGAGAGGTGGTGGGCACGAGTGATGTTGAAGGCCTAAAAAGTGTACTTTTGACTTGGTTTGATGCTTTTAAATCTGGAAAACTGGAATGCGACCCTTCCGGGATTCATCAATACCATAGAAGGGAACTCACCCAACAAATGGCAAATTTCATTCAATGGGAATCGTCTTAAAACAATCCTTTAAAAATACCGTAGTCACTTTTATCGGGTTTGGTTTTGGCGCAATCAACACCCTGTTTCTGTACACCAATATTCTGGAGCCCACCTATTATGGCCTGGTAACTTTTGTTTTAGCGACCGGAGCCATTTTAATGCCCATCATGTCTGCTGGCGCGCATAATAGTTTGGTGAAGTATTATAGTGCGCAAACCGAAGTATCGCAAGGAAGGTTCTTGACCCTTATTTTATTGGCACCCTTGTTAATCATATTGCCCTTAGGATTCTTTTTTTCCATAGCTCAGGATACCATTGGAAATTGGCTCTCCATCAAAAATACGTTGGTTAAGGATTATCTCTGGTATCTGTTCTTGGTTGGACTGTCTATGGCCTACTTTGAAGTTTTTTATGCGTGGAGCAAGGTACATTTAAAGTCGGTATTCGGAAATTTCCTCAAAGAGTTGTTTGCGCGCATTTGCGTGACCATTTTATTGATCTTATTGTATTTTGAAGTAATGTCTCTGGATTTCTTTCTGAAGGGGATTGTAGGAGTATATGTTTTTAGGACTCTGCTCATGAAACTCTATGCCTTTTACCTCAAAAGACCCAATTTCGGGTTTTCATTTCCAAAACAAACCAGTACAATATTGGGTTACGGATTTTTAATGGTGCTAGGGGGTTCTGTAGCCTTGATTCTTCTTGAGATCGATAAATTTATGATCAACCAGTTTAAGGCTATTGAAAACGTTGCTTTTTATGGGGTTGCGGTTTACATCGCCACAAGTATTATAGTCCCAGCAAGGGCCATGAACCAGATTACCTATCCGTTAACGGCCAATTATTTAAACGATGGGAATCTATTTGAGCTGGAAAATCTTTATCGGAAAACGTCCCTGACAGCTTTTATTGCTTCTGGTTTGCTATTTATTTTGATTGTTCTCAACATAAATGATTTGTTCCTGCTTTTACCTGAGGAGTATCGTGGGGGATTCGTAATTGTGGCACTGATTGGAATGGCTAAGGTCTTTGACGCACTTATGGGCAACGTCAATGCAATTCTATATTATTCCGAATATTATAAATGGGTATTGGGTATGGGAATATGCTTTGCCTTGACCACAATTTTGCTAAACCTATGGCTGATTCCCGTTTATGGTATTGAAGGGGCAGCTTTAGCAAGTTTTGTATCTATTTTTCTATTTGATCTGTCAAAATTGGTTTTTGTGAAATTGAAATTTGGGTTTTTACCGTTCACTGGTGCGACCTTCAAGGTGTTGGCCACTCTTGTACTGCTTTGCTGCCTGTTTTGGATGTTTCAATTTCCGTTTCATCCGGTAGCAAATATTGGGATTAAGTCTGCGCTAGTGGTGGTTATGTATTTAGGCATTTTGTATCGATTTGATATCTCGGAGGATGTTTCAGGGGTTTTGTCCAAATGGCTAAAAAGAAAAACCCCGTAGCGGATAAATCCAACCACGGGGTAAACAACTAACCAACCTAAAAACTATCTTTATTGCACTCTTCTGGTACTTCTGGACCTGGTGCCTGTGTTGCTACTTCTTCTTGAACTATTGTTCCCAGAACTTTTTCGGACCGTTGTCTTGGTACTTCTGGTAACCGTCCTTTTTGGAGCACTACTTCTACTTGCTACACTTCGACTACTACTTTTTCGGGCCTGTGGCTTTCTGTAGGTAGTACTTGTACTTCTGGTAACCGTCCTTTTTGCATTATTGCTCCTACTTGCTACAGGCCTGTTCGAATTACTTCTAGCCTGTGGCTTTCTATACGTAGTGCTTGTGCTGCGGGTTACCGTCCTGCTCCTCGGTGTAGTGATTACCTCTCTTTTGGCAACCGTTCTACTGTTGGGTTTTCTTGTCACTTGTCTTTGGGTGACCGTTCTACCGTTAGAGCGGGATACATTATTTCCATTTCTATATTTTCCTTGTTTAACAGTTCTATTTGTTCCGTTACTTCTTCCAACACTTCGGTTAGATCGCGTTACGGCATTTCCTTTTCGGAAATCGTCGTTTCTGTAATTGTTTCTACCGTTATATCGGTTGCTTCTTCCATAATCTGCCCCATCTCGTCTTACATGGTTACGTCTGGTAACTCTGTTATCGTTCCTGTAGATTCTATCCCTTCTATGATGTCTGTCATTATATCGGTCATACCTATAGGTTCTACCTCTATGAACATAGTTTCTACGGAAGTTATCCCTATATGGCCTGTAATAGGTATACCTAATAGGTCTGTAGAACCTTCTATAAGGTCTGGTATACACATTACAGAATGAAACCGCTGGTCTTACAAAATATCTATGGAAGGGTCTGTACACATAACCTCTGTTATAAACATTGATGAACCCGGTACAATGACTGAATACACCACCGTTATAGAATACATTTAGTCCGCCAACTCTTCGTACACGACCGTTTCTATACCAAACATCTACACCGCCAATTTGTGAGACACGGCCATAGTAATCGTAATAGACAGGAATATTCTCTACTTGTATTACGGCCCCGTAATCATCATACTGTACAAAAGGGTTGTAATTGTATCCCGAGTTGAAGGTAACCAATAAAGTGTTTTGTACCAATGTGTGATGAAACCTTGGTTAATCAAACACTTGGTTCATCTGATGAAAGATT
>JBCCUY010000315.1:0-4129 GCA_039196145.1 Bacteroidota bacterium | reverse complement strand
TTTTAGTACTTGATATTGCGATATGGGCTCGTTGTTTAAAGTAGGCGAAATGTTAGCCCCTGATAGGCAAATGAATGTCGGTGCTTCAAAAAGCAATGTGGGCCCGGTCATGGTAATTTCCAAAACAGCAGCATCCACAGCATTCTCCAGAAGTTGATTAGCTTTTTTGACAGCTTCGGTATCCATGGCCCCCGATACTGGCACTCCCATGTCCCTATATCCAAATCTACCTAAATCTTGGATGGACGTGAAAAACCCTGACTTGAGGACCTTAAGCATTTAAACTCATTTTTTGTGGTTGATAAATACCGACCTCAGCTTCAATCCTTTTGAGATCATAGGCTGCTTTGGAAATAGGCTCAAACTGAATCTTATCCCCTACCTTAACAAAACACGGTTGCTCTTTTGAAACATCAAAAATGGGAATCGGACAACTTCCGATTATATTCCAGCCACCAGGGGAATTTTGAGGATAAATTCCTGTTTGTTTTCCAGCCAATCCAACCGAACCTCTTGCCACGGATAACCTAGGTTCTTTTCGTCTGGGTATTTCCAATTGCTCCGGTAATCCTCCCAAATACATAAAACCAGGTAAAAATCCTATCCCATATACTGTATACTGGTAAGAGGTATGCTCCCGGATAAGCTCATCAATGGTCATCCCCAATACTTCGGCCGATTCTTTTAAATCCAGCCCGAAATCCTCATCGTAACATACAGGAAGTTTCCAGAGGAAGCCATTGCTATGTTTGGTTTTTGCTTGTATTCCCTCATAAGCGGTTAAAATCTGATTTTTGACCTGTTCAAAATCAATATTCTGTCTTGTGTTAACCAAGGTTAGGGAATTGTATGCCACGGACATTTCCCAATCTGGAAGTTCAAGGCTTTTGAAGCTGTCCACAAAATCAAGGATTTCAACTAAAATGGATTCGCTTACTTGAGCAGGCCATTCAACAAGTACGGCTCTTTGCCCAAATGGCTCTATGCGTAGGGGGTGGTTTTTCACTTTTGTACGAGTACCTTATGTTTAGGCAATTCTTGTGAAAGATACGTTAATATTTGCAATGCAGAAGGCGTGTCTCCATGAATGCACAGGGTTTCCGCTTGAAGTTTAACTTTTTTCCCGTCCACCGTAAAAACAGTATCATCTTTGACAATGGGCAATACATGGGTCAAAACTTTTTCAGGGGCCTTGATAAGTGCATTGGGCAACTTTCTGGAAACCAAACTCAAATCCGAGTTGTAATTTCTATCTCCAAAGGCTTCATACTGAATTTCCACTCCGTTTTCTTTTGCCATTTTTGCAACAACAGAGCCGAAGGGAACATATAATGGCACTGTATGGCCAAACTCCTTTATGGTGGCTAAATAGAGTTGCGCCAAACCCGTATTTTTGGCGGTCTCATTGTATAATGCTCCATGGGCCTTAATATGGTTCATGACCATACCTTCCCTATCCAAAATATCTTGAAAATCCTTTAACTGCTGCAAAATACTTTGTTTAAGATCCAAATTGGAAATGGTCATGACTTCCCTCCCAAAGTTGGCTTTGTCTGGATATGAGGGATGCGCTCCGACCTTCACCTTATGTTTCTTGGCCAATCTGACCACTTCGGACATTATCTCCAAATCACCAGCGTGACCGCCACAGGCCACATTGCAAGAGCTTATATGCGGAAAAAGCTCTGCTTCGTTTCCCACTCCCTCCCCAACATCACAGTTAATATCTATGCTCCAATCTCCCATGTTAGAACAATCCAATAACCTTTAAAATACTTTTTACGCCTAAAAAAACCGAAAAAAGAACAATTATGAGTCCAAAAACATTCTGCAGTTTAGAGTTTCGGTGTTTCCCCATAATGGATTTTCGGTTTACTATCCAAAGTAACAAAATCGCCATTACGGGTAAAAGGACTCCATTTGCAACCTGCGCAAATTGGATTATTTGAATCGGTTTGATATCGAAGGATAGGAAGAAAACACCCATTGCTAGCACAATGGTCCAAATTGACTTGAAACGTTTGTCTCTCATTCCACCCTTCCAACCCAAACAACTACTGGCCACAAAAGCAGCAGCCAACGGAGCAGTAATCGCCGAAGTTATTCCTGCTGCAATTAAACCAACAGCCATAAACAAAATTGCGCTTTTTCCAAAAAGAGGTTCTAATCCTTTAGCTAGGTCCAAAGCATTGGTAACCTTGTCCAAGGGAGCTGCAGCAGCGGCTATCAGGATAGCCATGGATACTGCCCCACCAAGTCCTATGGATATTATAGTATCCCATTTTACGGAATTCAATTCGCTTGTGGATTTCCATTTTTCCTGTGCCAATGATGCGTGTAAAAAAAGGTTATAGGGAACAACAGTTGTCCCAACCAAGGCCACCACGGTGAGCACACTACCCTGGGGTAGTCCGGGAACGAATAAACCCTTGACAATTTGAAGTATTGGAGGTTTGGTCAATATAGCAGCCAGTAAAAAGCAAATGCCCATTACACCGACCAGTCCGGCAAAAACTTTTTCCAGAGTTTTATACCCGCTGAACCATAATAGGACAAAGGCAAAAAGACCAATTAACAACGGATAGAACCTGGAAACCAATCCCGTTCCAAATAAACCCTCCAATCCCAATGTAGCTCCACCGATATTTCCAGCTTCATATGCCGCGTTACCCACTAATATGGCAAAGAGCACCACAATGATTACCACGGACCGAATCCATTTCGTCCTAAGTTCTTTTCGAACAACATCCATTAATCCACTTTGGGACACCACGCCAATTCTTCCAGACATTTCTTGAAGAACTATAGTAGCCAACACCGAAAGCAACACAGCCCATAACAGGGCATATCCAAAGTTAACACCGGCTAAGGTACAGACGGTAATAGTTCCTGGACCTACAAATGCGGCAGCCACCAAAATTCCGGGGCCAATTTTCTTAAACATATGGGTTCAATTTGTAACGTTCAAAGTAAGTTGTTTTGCCTTAAAACTTGCATTTCATCCAAAAAAATGCATTTCGTCTAAAAATGGGGTGTTGTACATCGATATTTTATACGAATATGAAAATAGCAAAGTTATAATAGTCCCAAATCAAATAATTGACCTAAACTTAACCAATACTCATGACATGTAAGGATTGTGGTAAAGACATCGGACATGATGAACATAAGGCATCCCTGGAATCTCTAGGCATTGAATTGTGCGAAAGACATAGCCGACTTATCAAAAAAATCATACTGAACAACAATACCCCTCTTGAGGCGATACATCTCTTTTATGCCTTAAAAGAAGCTGGGGCCCACCCCATGTTGGAATGGTGGGATGGGAAAAAATCAGTGGATATTGCCATTTCAAGGGTGAAACTCAATATTGAAATCGATAAGGATTACAATATGATTACCCATGAACAGGCCATTAACGACCTAGAAGAAGCCATGCATTCCTTCCAAAATGGTTTTACCACCATCAGGATTCCGCATCTTGCTGTCAAATATTACTTGGAGGATACGGTGCAGAATATTTTAGGCATTATTGACGGGTTAAGGGCCAATATTAAAGCGATCTAGTTAGGAAACAGCACTTGGTGGTCAATAGGACTTTCCTTATACTCCAAAATATTGATTACAATCGGGTGCTCTCCAATATTCTCTAGGTCATTGGTACAGTCCCTGCCCTTATGTTCGCAATATTCCGTATCTCCGGGATCTAGTTTCAGCATATCGATTTTGCCACTACCATGACGCGTTAGGGCCAAGCCTCCGGTGACACAGACCCAACTATAATTTGTATTATGTTTTCGGAAAGGAATTCGTTCGCCAGGATTCAGCCGCAGGTCCCACAATTTGACATTCTCATTTTCAAATACGAGCTTATCACCAAGGGATTGGGTAATATTCTGATGTAACAGCTCATCTATCTTTTCTTGTTCCCAAGGATCAAAATTTCCTACGGGATTCAATTCTACACACTGCATAACCGTATCTTAAAAAAGGGGTGCAAATTTACATCCAAATTGTACTTTAAATACTATAAATCAGAGTTTTAACTCAAGTTTTAGATTTGTTCAACTTCGCAATATCCATTTTATCAAATTAACAGGAAAACCCTTAAATATTTATTATTACTACA
>JBCCUY010000314.1:0-4132 GCA_039196145.1 Bacteroidota bacterium | reverse complement strand
CATGGATAATATTTGGAAATTTGATGGCAGCATGGATCGCTCACCTTCTGAGAAGGCAATTCAACAATCAGTAGCAAGAATAGGTCACGAAAAAATAATTCTGAACTCCGATGAAAGCACTGTGTTTCTTATGGAACCCGGCATGCGGATAGGTTTTGGAGCTATCGGTAAGGGCTATGCTGCAGATAGGGCGAAAGAACTTTTGATTTCCAAGCAGGTAAAAGGAGGAATTATCAACGCATCTGGTGATCTCACCACATGGGGCACCAAGACAACGGGAGAGAAATGGCTTGTAGGCATCGCCAATCCCTTGAGTAAGGAGAAGGTATTTAGTTGGTTGCCGGTAGTGGAATCCTCGGTGGCTACATCCGGCAACTACGAAAAATTCATCGTTCTAAACGGAAAAAAGTATTCGCATATTATTGACCCTAGGACGGGTTATCCTACCCCCGGGGTCCAGAGTGTGTCCATTTTTGCCAAACATGCCGAGCTATGCGATGCCCTGGCAACTGCTGTATTTATTATGGGGAAGGATAGTGGTATTCACCTGATCAACCAGATGGATGGGGTAGAGGCAGTAGTGGTGGATTCGGAGAATAAAATCCACAGAAGTACGGGAATTGTGTTCAATGACAACCCTTAACTATACAACATGAATAAAGTGTTATATCTATTAGGTATACTGATCTTTGCCAGCTCTTGTGTGGTGGTCAAAGAATATGATATGGTATATGTGAACGATCAAGAAATGTTGCTGGGGGCTAAGCCTTGCGAACGTTTTGAAACCAACTTTCAAATTTATCGCGAAGGTTCCGCCGGCGCCAATGGTGGAAAATCTGGTGGAGGGTGTGGGTGCAACTAAAAACCAAAACAGAAAAACCGAAAATGGTCCTATCCAATATGTTATCAATCCAACAATCCATATTTAGGGTTGTTGTCCTGATGTTGGTTGGTTTTCTGAGCCCGGCGATTTGGGGGCAACAGAACAATACTGCGTATGCCAAAAGGGTTTTGGAAACCAGTGAAATTGATTTGCTCTTCAGTTATTACGATCAAGACGGTCAAAATGCTGCGGTAACTGGTGGGGAGGGCACCGAGGAATTAACAGACGCTACCTCCACCTTGGTTTTGCGAATACCCATGAACGAAAACGATGTGCTTACCGTGGATGTAGGCTTGTCCGCCTATACCTCGGCTTCATCCAGTAATGTGAATCCGTTGGACGGTGGGAACCTGAACACCACGCCTTTTGATGCTTCCTCAGGGGAATCCAGAAAGGATCTGCTCGCCTATTTTAATCCTAGTTATCAGCACAGTTCTTCGGATAGGAACTCCATCTGGAGTGCTGACCTCTATTTTTCAACAGAATACGACTATTTTTCGTTAGGTTTTGGTGGAAGTTACACCCGGTTGTTCAATGAGAAAAATACGGAAATAACAATCGGTGGACGTGTTTTTTTGGACAAGTGGAATGCCATTTACCCCATAGAGCTCAGACAAGGGTTTTTTGATGATCGGGTAACGGGCAATGGAGCCTACAACCCCGCTTTTGCCCCTTTCGAGAGTGAAAACAGGAATTCGTATTCGGTATCGCTTAGCTTTTCCCAAATTTTGACACGAAAGCTACAAGGGTCAATTTTTGCTGATGTTGTTTCGCAAAACGGACTGTTGAGCACACCGTTCCAACGTGTTTATTTTGGGGATACTGAGGCCTTTTTTATTGATGATTTCCAATTGGCGGATGACGTGGAACGACTTCCGGACAACAGGTTTAAAATTCCTGTGGGAGGCCGATTGAACTATTACGTAAATGATTTTGTAGTGCTACGTTCCTATTATCGGTTTTATTGGGACGATTGGGGCATAAGCTCGCACACGGCGAGTTTAGAGGTGCCATTAAAACTAAATGATAGATTCACGCTGTATCCAACTTATAGGTACTACACACAGTCGGCAGCGGATTACTTCTATCCTAAGGAAGGAGCGCTTTCATCTTTTGAATTTTACACCTCTGATTATGATCTGTCCAACTATGATGCCCATCAATATGGTGTGGGAATTCAATACAAGGACCTGTTGGCCAATGCCAAGCTGCTTACCTTTGGCTTAAAGACCATAGATCTTCGTTTCAATATGTATGATAGAAGTGATGGTCTTAATGCCTATATCATCTCCTTGGGGACTACTTTTGTGGGAAATTAGCCCGGCTTTTCTCCAAAAACAATCCAATCAAAAATTGTAAATTCGCATTCCTAACGCGGATTGATTTATGCTCGACAAACTCAACATTGTAAAACAACGTTTTGATGAGGTTTCCGACCTTATCATCCAACCTGATATCATCTCTGACCAGAAAAGGTATGTAAAGCTCAACAAGGAGTACAAAGACCTTAAGGTGTTGGTGGACAAACGGGAAAAATACGTTGAGTTGACCAACAATGTAACCGAGGCTGAGGAGATTATTGCAGATGAAAGTGATGCTGAGATGGTTGAGATGGCCAAAATGCAGTTGGAGGAAGCCAAGGAAGGACTTCCAAAGCTGGAGGAGGAAATCAAGTTTCTACTGATACCGAAGGACCCAGAAGATGAAAAGGACGTGGTCATGGAAATCCGTGCGGGAACGGGAGGTGATGAAGCCAGTATTTTTGCCGGAGATCTATTTCGAATGTATACCAAGTATTGCGAATCGAAAGGTTGGAAGACCAATATTATAGATTTGAACGAAGGCACCAGCGGAGGTTATAAAGAAATCCATTTTGAAGTTTCTGGAGAAGATGTTTACGGAACTCTTAAGTTTGAAGCTGGTGTACATCGCGTACAACGGGTACCACAGACTGAGACACAGGGACGTGTGCATACCAGTGCTGCCACGGTAATGGTGATTCCTGAGGCAGAGGATTTTGATGTGCAAATTGACCCTAAGGATGTTCGAATTGATTATTTCTGCTCATCTGGTCCCGGGGGACAGTCGGTGAACACGACATATTCGGCTGTTCGTTTGACGCACGTGCCTACAGGATTGGTGGCCCAGTGTCAAGATCAAAAGTCTCAGCACAAGAATAGGGAGAAGGCCTTTAAGGTGCTTCGATCCAGATTGTACGATTTGGAATTGGCCAAGAAACAGGAAGAAGACGCAGCAAAGCGGAATTCGCAGGTAAGCAGCGGAGATCGTTCGGCAAAGATTCGAACCTACAACTATCCGCAAGGAAGGGTAACGGACCATAGGATTGGACTTACCCTGTATGATTTGCAGAATATTATCAATGGCGATGTCCAGAAAATTATCGATGAGCTGATGTTGGTGGAAAATACGGAGAAACTTAAGGAGGCTTCGGAAATTTTTTAACGCATTTTCAAACGCATTGGCCTAACCCAAGGGAAAAGCTATCGAGAACCAACTAGCATGAAAATAGAGCACTTAATTTCCCAAATTAAAAAAAAGAAATCCTTTCTATGTGTTGGCTTGGATACTGATTTGGATAAGGTACCACAACATTTGCTTTCCAGGGAAGACCCCATTTTTAGTTTCAATAAAGCTATAATAGATGCCACATGTGAATATTGTGTGGCCTATAAACCCAATGTCGCTTTTTACGAGGCCTATGGCCTTGCTGGATGGAAGTCTTTGGAACGTACCATGAATTATTTGAATACGGAACACCCAGATATGTTTACCATAGCTGATGCCAAGCGTGGTGATATTGGCAATACATCATCCCGTTATGCAAAGGCGTTTTTCGAGACGCTCAACTTTGATTCCATTACCGTTGCGCCCTATATGGGAAGAGACTCGGTGGAACCTTTTTTGGAGTTTAAGGACAAGCATACTATTCTATTGGCCCTGACATCTAACAAAGGTGCTTTTGATTACCAGACTTTGGATGTGGATGGTGAGCAGCTTTATAAGTCGGTTTTGAGAACGTCTCAAGGCTATGGCAACGCTGAAAATCTGATGTACGTAATTGGAGCTACTAAGGCGTCTTTTTTAAAGGAGGTAAGGGAAATAGTTCCCGAGAGCTTTTTGTTGGTGCCTGGTGTGGGGGCACAAGGAGGTAATTTGCAAGAGGTCTGCAAATACGGAATGACCAAAAATATTGGCTTACTGGTAAATTCTTCCAGAGGTATACTGTAT
>JBCCUY010000313.1:0-4141 GCA_039196145.1 Bacteroidota bacterium | reverse complement strand
GGTTATTTATGAAGTTTAATGCGGGATAAAAGTACGAAGAATCTGAAATTATGCCCCCTTAAACATTGATTTTATTGGAGATGGTGTATCGGGTGTCATTTTTTCTTGAACGCACCATAATCTCGCCTAAAAACCCCGCGAGGAAGAGCTGTGTTCCTATGATCATGGCCACCAAAGCAATGTAGAACTGTGGGCGATCCGTGATGAGTCTTCCGGTAGGATTTAAAAAGAGCTTGTCCACGCCCAAATAGATGGAAAATCCAAACCCAACCAGGAACATGAGAACCCCCAATGCACCAAAGAGGTGCATGGGCTGACGACCGAATTTGGACACAAACCAAATAGTGATTAAATCCAAAAAACCATTCACGAATCGCTCAGCCCCAAATTTGGTGCTTCCATATTTTCGAGCTTGGTGTTGGACCACTTTTTCGGTGATTTTGGAAAAACCAGCGTTTTTTGCCAGAACGGGAATGTATCTGTGCATTTCACCATGGACCTCAATAGTCTTAATGACATCACTCTTGAACGCCTTTAGGCCACAATTGAAATCGTGTAGCTTTACCCCTGATGTCCTCCTAGCCGCCCAGTTAAAGAGCTTGGAGGGGATATTTTTGGTGATGACCGAATCATAGCGTTTCTTTTTCCAGCCCGAAACAACCTGATAACCTTCGTTTTTTATCATGTTGTAGAGTTCCGGAATTTCCTCGGGATTATCCTGAAGGTCGGCATCCATGGTGATTACCACCTCTCCTTGCGCAGCATTGAAGCCGGCATGTAGCGCTTGGGATTTCCCGTAGTTTTTTAGAAATCGAAGTCCCTTGACCTGCTTGTTTTGTTCCGATAGGTTCCGAATGATTTCCCAAGAGCTGTCTGTGCTCCCATCATCGATAAAAATGACCTCATAAGAAAACCGATTGGATTGCATTACACCTGCAATCCAATCGTGGAGTTCCTTCAATGATTCTTGTTCGTTAAGTAAAGGGATTACAATGGAAATCTGCATTGTTGCGTTGTCGAATTCCCTTCAAAAGTAGCATTTTTTGTCTTAGTAAGCAGGTTTGTCCTTTTTGACAATTAAGCCCGTGAATAGACCTACGATCAATCCAAAAAGCGCACTGACCACTAATCCAAACACTAGAAAAACAGGGAACAGTTTCTTTTGAAAGGCCACACCTTGATCCCATTGTTCCTGGGTAAGGTTGGGGTTTTGCTCAAAAGTCTTCACTTTCTGTAATTCTGTGGCATTGGCCATGTAGTCGGGTTCAATCACATTGGACAAGACCAAGAAGTAAAGGGTTCCCAGCACCGCTGCAATGAGTCCTACTCCGGCACCAATTTTAAGCGCTTCTCCTATTTTCAGATAGCCCTTATTGGCTTTTTTGAACTGAAGAATGCCCAAGACTACGAATACGGCCAAGATTCCAAATTGTACCGCCTGAACGGTAAAGCTTCTATCGTAATGCATATCCGCCACATAGAGCATGATACCGAATACAATACCAACAATTCCGCCAATGAGGCCAAATCGTAAAGAGAATTTTCCAGTTTTGATAGGTGTTCCTTCCATTTGTTTTATTTTAAGGTTGATAGCGTTATGTTAGTGCGGTCCTTATTGGTTTTGTTACAGCTAAAG
Source organism: Bacteroidota bacterium (assembly GCA_039196145.1). Taxonomy (GTDB): domain Bacteria; phylum Bacteroidota; class Bacteroidia; order Flavobacteriales; family Flavobacteriaceae; genus Flagellimonas. The sequence goes on along the minus strand of JBCCUY010000313.1, from coordinate 2,505 downwards.
GTAGATTTTTTCTTTTTTAAGTTTTTTGGGTTGGCAATAAAAAAGAAATCATTAAATTTGCACCTCGAAAAATCTGAGATTAAGTAATAAAGAGATGAGAAAAGGTATACACCCGGAAAATTATAGATTGGTAGCTTTCAAGGATATGTCTAATAATGATGTATTCATAACCAAGTCCACAGCTGAGGCAAAGGAGACTATCAGCGTTGATGGAGTTGAATATCCTTTGGTGAAGTTGGAAATTTCCAGAACATCACATCCTTACTATACCGGTAAGACCAAGTTGGTGGATACAGCTGGTAGAATTGACAAGTTCAAGAACAAATACAAGAAGTTCAGCAAAGAGGAAAAGAAGGCCGAATAGGTATTTTCCCAAGAAATAATATAGCGCCCTTGATTTTTAATCAGGGGCGTTTTTTATTTTTATACCGACTAAACCGCACCTATGAACTATATTCTCGCAGACGGTCCAAGAAGGACTGCATTACTCCCCTTTACGTTTACAAGGCCCGTGGCCGATATACGCATTGGGATTTTGACGATCCGGGAAAAGTGGGAGAGATATCTTAAGACCAAAACAAGTTCTAAAACTGAAGATTATTTATCTGAAAAATATCCTACAGTCCATGCCGCCGAAAATGTAGTGATAGACAGCGCTGTGGTTCCCAATCAGGAATTGGTCAATTGGGTGCTTTCACTTCAGTCCGGTCAAGCGATTGTATTTGATGATAGAATTATTGCCTACTGCACCCCAGATATTGATAACGAACCAGACTTTTCCAATTTCAGCGTAAAGGGCTTTACGAACCACCTTCTGACCGTGGACAATACTTGGGATATTTTTTCCAAGAATGGGGAGGCACTTCAGGCAGATTTTGACCTTATTACTGCAGGCAGGAAAAGTGCCGAGATATCGGATACCAATAAGTTGATCGCACCGGAAAGCATATTTATAGAGGAAGGTGCCATTGTGGAACACAGTATACTGAATGCTTCCAAAGGCCCAATTTATGTAGGGAGGAACGCTGAAATCTGGGAAGGAAGTCTTGTCAGGGGTGGATTTGCACTTTGTGATAATGCCATTGTGAAAATGGGTGCCAAGATATATGGGCCCACCACTGTTGGTCCCCATGGCAAGGTATGCGGGGAAATCAGTAACTCGGTGATTTTTGGATATTCCAGCAAAGGTCATGAAGGATATTTAGGCAATGCAGTTCTTGGGGAGTGGTGCAATATTGGCGCGGATTCCAACAACTCTAACCTTAAAAATAACTACGCTAAGGTGAGAATCTGGAATTATGAGACAGAGAAATTTGACCACACAGGGCTTCAATTTTGTGGGTTAATGATGGGAGATCACAGTAAAACTGCCATTAATACTATGTTCAATACCGGAACTGTAATTGGAGTGAACTCAAATATTTACGTCCCCGGCTTTCCACGGAATTTTATACCCAGCTTTAGCTGGGGTGGGGCATCCGGATTCAGTACCTATATGCCCAAAAAGGCCTTTGAGGCGGCTAAAGTAATGATGGCCAGGAGGGGAAAGGAATTTGATGCTGTGGAAGCACGGATTCTGGAACACGTTTTTGAACTTACTCAAAAGTGGCGGAATTATTAGACTGCCAAATCGTGCAACCCCATAACTTATAACGGTTTAATTCCAACTTATCCCTATCTTTGCCACCCGTAAGATTTAGGCGAAATCATGCAAAAAAAAGTGGCATTTTATACCTTGGGTTGTAAACTCAATTTCTCTGAAACTTCAACCATTGCCAGAAGTTTTGAAGGAGAGGGTTTTGATCGCGTGGATTTTTCGGATAGGGCGGATATCTATGTTATTAACACCTGTTCCGTAACGGAAAATGCTGATAAACGTTTTAAGACCATAGTTAAGCAGGCTCAAAAAGGCAATCCAGATGCCTTTATCGCCGCCGTAGGTTGCTATGCCCAACTTAAGCCTGAAGAGCTGGCAGCTGTGGATGGGGTGGACTTAGTACTGGGTGCTACGGAAAAGTTTAAGCTTACCGATTATCTGAACGACCTTTCAAAGAATGATAGGGGAGAAGTACATTCGTGTGAAATAGATGAGGCTGATTTTTATGTGGGAAGTTATGCTATTGGCGATAGAACTCGGGCATTCTTAAAAGTACAGGACGGATGCGATTATAAGTGCACCTATTGCACGATTCCGCTAGCGCGGGGAATTTCACGAAGTGATACCTTGGAAAATGTCCTTAAAAATGCATCTGAAATCGCGGCAAGGGATATCAAGGAAATAGTACTCACCGGTGTGAATATTGGAGATTATGGAAAGGGTGAATTTGGAAACAAAAAACATGAGCACACCTTTTTTGAGTTGGTCCGGGAACTTGACAAAGTGGACGGAATCCATAGATTGCGAATCTCTTCTATTGAGCCAAACCTGCTCAAGAATGAAACCATAGATTTTGTTGCGACTAGCACATCCTTTGTACCCCACTTTCATATTCCATTACAAAGCGG
>JBCCUY010000312.1:0-4165 GCA_039196145.1 Bacteroidota bacterium | reverse complement strand
CTATACTTTTTTGTGGACCTTCTTGTGTAAATTCGCTGTTCACAACCTTATCCTTTACATAATTATGAAAAGCATTAACAGGCGTAACTTTCTGAGGAAAACGTCTCTATCCGCCGCGGCAATTTCACTATTGCCCCGAACATTAAAGGCAGCTACTCAAAGACCTTTGCAATCCACGTACATGGGGGACTTCGCAGCGCCCAAACTGGAAAACATTAGAGCGGCGTTTATTGGTGTTGGGGCCCGGGGGGGTACGCATCTCAAGTTTTTTGCGGCCTTGGAAGGGACCGAGGTAGTGGCCATCTGTGACCTTTATGAGGACCTCGTTCAGGAGAAAGTTGGATGGGTTAGGGAAGTGGCCGGCAAGGAGAGGCATAAAGATGTAGCCCGGTATTGGGGAGATGAGGATAAATGGCGAACCATGTTGAAAGAGGTAAAGCCAGATGTGGTTTTTATTGCAACAAATTGGTTCAACCATGCCCCTATGGCCATCGAATCCATGAAGCATGGCGCACATGCGTTTGTTGAAGTACCCATTGCAGTTACCTTGGACGAGATGTGGAATATTGTGGACACCTCCGAAAGTACACAGAAGCATTGTATGATGATGGAAAATGTAAATTATGGCAGGGATGAACTGATGTTTCTGAATATGTGCAGGCAAGGAGCCATTGGTGAGATTATGCACGGGGAGGCCGCCTACATCCATGAACTTAGATTTCAGATGGAAGAGCAGCAGCGTGGAACGGGTTCTTGGCGAACCTACCACTATGCCAAAAGAAATGGAAACCTATATCCAACCCACGGTTTGGGACCTGTGGCCCAATATATGAATCTGGGTCGAAGGGAGGATACCTTTGCAAGCTTGGTCTCTTTTTCAACACCATCGCTTGGTAGGGAGGCCTATGCTAAGAAAAACTATCCACAAGACCATAAATGGAACAAACTGGATTATCAAGGCGGTGACCTAAATACTTCGATAATCAAAACCAAATTGGGGAAGACCGTCATGGTACAATGGGATGAGACCAGTCCTAGGCCTTATAGTAGGCTTAATTTAATTCAAGGTACCAAAGGTACATTAACAGGTTTTCCAACCAGAGTGGCCCTAGAAGGAGGTGTGGAAGGTGTTACCAAAGACCATCATTCATGGGCGCAAGATGAGCAGTTGGCTGCGGTTTATGAAAAATATGACCATCCCTTGTATAAAAGACTTAACCAAAAAGCTAAAGGAAGCGGTCATGGTGGTATGGATGGTATCATGGTCTACCGCATTGTGGAATGTCTTCAAAAGGGACTGCCGTTGGATCAAAATGTTTACGAAGGTTGTTTTTGGAGTGCGGTTGCGCCCCTAAGTGAGCGTTCTGTGGCCAGTGGAGGTTCTCCCCAGCCCTTTCCAGATTTTACAAGGGGTAACTGGAAAACCACAGAACCGTTACATATAATTGCCTAATTCTTTCAAATAGATTCATGATTAAGATTTCGGTACCTGCTCGTATCTGTTTTTACGGCGACCATCAGGACTATTTAGGCTTACCAGTTATTGCTGGAGCTATTGACAGGTATATCTATATTTCAGGTTCACCTAATGAGGATGGTTGTTTTTCGATTGCGCTCAAAGATATTGGAAAACATATTCGCATTGATTTGGATGACCCCCTGCACCAAATTCCAGATGGAGATTATTTTAGGTCCGCAATGTCGGTGTTAAAGCAATATGGACTTAAACTCGATCAAGGATACGATATGGAAATCCAGGGTGATATCCCAGTCAATGCAGGATTATCAAGCTCTTCGGCCGTTACGGTAGCTTGGATTCGGTTTTTGCTAGCTTCCCAAAAAGCGGATTTTTCTTGGGATAACAAACAAATTGGTAGATGGGCCTATGAAGCGGAAGTGATTTATTTTAAGCAGCCTGGAGGGCTAATGGATCAATATTCCATTGCCCAGGGAGGATTGCTTTATATTGAGACCAAGGAGGGAGGAACGGAGCCCTTAAATGCCAATTTAGGAAAGATGGTTGTAGCCGAGTCAGGATTACCAAAGCAAACTTTGGATGTGCTTAAGAATGGAAGGGTTTACGGCCAAAATGCAATCTTGGCAGTGAAAGAGAAACATCCAGAATTCAATATGGATAATGCTACTGTAAAGGACTACGAGACTTATAAGCACCTGGTGCCCGAACAATATCAAGATCACTGGTATGCCGCAGTACATAACTATCACATTACCCTGACCGCCAAAGCAGAGCTTTTAAAGTCGAAACCGGACAGCAAGATTTTGGGGTCATTGATGGACCGTCATCAAAAAATACTGCAAAACAAGATTCAAAATACACCTGTGGCCATGGCAAGTATGATGGAGGCCGCCAGAGATGCTGGAGCATTGGGGACTAAAATCATTGGTTCTGGCGGAGGCGGATGTATGGTGGCTTTGGTATCCGAGGACACCTCGGAAAAAGTAGTCGAAGCATTTTTGAAAGCCGGGGCAAAGGCAGCATATGAAGTTAATATAACCTATAACGAATAATAGCTATGCAAAATGAGAGTTTGGTAATCATGGTGGGCGGAGCTTCTTCCCGAATGAAGAGAAGTCTTCAAACCGCAAATTTAGACGAGGCCACAAGAAATGCCGCCCAAAAGTTGCACAAAAGTCTTATTCCTTTGGGTGAAGATGGAAAGCCACTACTTTTCTATCTGATTAGAAATGCCGTTCAGGCTGGTTACAAACATGTGTACCTTATTACAAGTAAGGAAAATGAAGGCTTCAAGGATGTGGTTGGGGGCCAGCAAAGCAATAACAAGTATCAAGGAATTTTGGTTCACTTCGCCATACAGGAGATTCCTGAAGGTCGGGAAAAACCTTTGGGCACTGCAGATGCGTTGGAACAATGCATGGAACAATATCCAGAACTGAAATCCAAGACGTTTACGGTGTGCAATGGGGACAACCTTTATGCAATTGGAGCTTTGGAAGACCTAAGAAAGTCAAGAAAAGCTCCCAGTGCTTTGATTAGTTATAGCAGTGAGGGCTTGCGTTTTTCTGATGAGCGGATTGCCAAATTTGCCTTGATGGACATTTCAAGTGAGGGCTTTTTAAAAGGAATTATCGAAAAACCGGAACAGAATCGCGTAAATGACTATCGGGATTCAACCGGTTCACTTAGGGTAAGTATGAATATTTTCAGTTTTCTGGGAAGTGATATTTATCCCTACCTCAAAAACTGTCCAATACATCCAGAACGCAAGGAAAAGGAACTGCCGGTTGCGGTCCGAAATATGGTAGAAGATAACTCGGAAAGTGTTTACTGCATTCCAAGATCAGAATACATTCCTGACCTTACCAGTGCGGAAGACATCAAGCTTTTTGAGATTTAATGCTCCAATTATTTTTCAGATTCCTTATCAAACTGTAACAGTTGGGTTTTGGGAAGTGTCTAAGTTGTAAAGCGAATTTTATGATTTACAAGAGACACATTTACATGGTAATGGCCATTGGCCTAGGATTTACCATAACTATGAATTCCCAAAAACAAAAGATGATGAAAACTTCAATTTCGAAAGAGCAACAAGAAGTATTGTATGCCATTGAGTCAATGACCAAATCGTTCAACAATAAAGACATTGATGGTGTAATGTCCAGTTATGAGGATGGGGCCCTGGTTATTTTTGAGCCAGAGACTCCGGTTAGGGATCCTAAAATTTTAGAGGAAATGTTCCTTGGGGCTTTTAGCATTAACCCACAATTTGCATATCCGAACGGGCACGAGGTTTTTGTGAACGGAGACGCGGCCACCCATATTGCTCCATGGGTTATGACTGGAAAGGCTCCTGATGGAACCGCTGTAAGGCAAACCGGACTTTCAGTTGCCAATCTGAGAAGACAAAAGGATGGTAGATGGTTACTTATCTTTGATAACCCCCATGGTAGCTATCTTTTGAATCAATAGCCAGATGGAGAACAAAAATCTTTCAGATTCACTTCTTATAAAAAAGGCCTTGTCTGGAGACAAGGCCTCTTTAGAATCCTTGGTGATCAAACATCAAGATTATATATACAATGTGGCCCTTACCTTTGTAGGTGACCCAAACGAGGCTGCCGATCTTACACAGGAAGTATTGATTAAAGTGATCACAAAGCTTGATTCCTTTAAAGGGAACAGTAG
>JBCCUY010000311.1:0-4221 GCA_039196145.1 Bacteroidota bacterium | reverse complement strand
TTGGTAAGGTAGAATGTCTTAAATTTAGGCCCCTGGTTCAATCGGGCCGGGTTTTCAAGGAAAAAGAGAGTCTTACCCTCTGGGTATCCAACGACTTAAACAAGATTCCGGTCAGAATCAAAGCCGATTTAGCGGTAGGTTCCATTAAAGCCGATTTGGACGGATACAATGGATTAAGAAACCAGTTTAAAATAATAATGAAATAATTTTAATGGCGAATGATGAGCGAATTGAGTCCCAAATCAATAAGCTTGAAGAAAAGTTCAAAAATTCCGGGCAAGACCTAAGCTCCTACCTAGACGGGCTCCTTTATCAAAAATACCTTACCTACTGGGATTACATCCACTTGGACACCCTATTGAGTATTCAGGTGCCCAGAACCCATTTTCCCGATGAGGAGATATTCATCATGTATCACCAAATCACGGAACTGTACTTTAAACTGATTCTTCATGAACAAAAGCAGATTGTCGACGATCGCTCCCAGGATTTGGCATTTTTCATCGAAAAAATAAGAAGGATCAACAGTTATTTCAAGGCCTTAATATCTTCGTTCAGTATTATGATTAGGGGCATGGAACGGGAGCAGTTTTTGCGCTATCGCATGGCCCTGCTTCCAGCAAGTGGATTTCAATCCGCCCAATACCGTATGATCGAGATTTATGCAACTCCCTTGGAAAATTTGGTACACCAATCGGAACGGGATTCATTTTCGAAAGAAAACAACATTGAAGAACTTTTTGAACATATCTATTGGAAAAAGGGAGCGACCGATTTGTCCACAGGGGAAAAGACATTGACCCTAAAACAATTTGAATTTAGATATACCCCTCGATTACTTCGCATCTCCAATCAAGTAAAGAGCAGTACCATTTATCATAAGTACCTGCAATTGCCCAAAAAGCTTCGCGAAAATGAAGAATTGATATTCGCCTTAAAAGATATGGATATGAATGCCAACGTGAATTGGCCTTTGATGCATATGGGTTCAGCATATAGATATTTGGCCAAGGAAAACAAAGAGGTAGAGGCCACTGGAGGTACCAATTGGAAGGACTTTTTACCTCCAAGTTTTCAGAAAATAATATTTTTCCCAACTTTGTACTCGGAAGAAGAGTTGGACAACTGGGGAAAACAATGGGTAGACCATATCTTTAATCCCGAAAATAGAAAGTAAAAATGCAGAAATTTATTGGGGCAATTTTGGCATTGGTGTTGGTTTTGGCGTCGTGCAAGGAGAAACAGGTGCTGGCCGAGGAATTGGGACCTGTGGAAGTGATTGAGAAACCTGTTGTAAAACTTTTTGGCTTTAACTTAGAGGATTTTGATGTGGTGCACGACACCATTAAGAACGGAGACAGTTTTGGGGAACTGATGCTCAAAAACAAGGTGGACTATCCCAAAATAGTTACCGTATCTGAAAAATACCGGGATACCTTCGATGTGCGCAAGATCAGGGCCGGAAAACCCTATCATATTTTAAGATCCAAAGATACCTCTGAAGTGGCTGAGGTTTTTATTTATGAAAATGATCGCATCAACTATACGGTGGTGGACCTTCGGGACACTGTAGTGGCCTACAAGAGCAAAAAGAAAGTGAAATATGTGGAAAGGGAAGCCTCGGGGATTATAGAATCCTCATTGTCCGAAGCGATTTTGGACCAGGGTATAGACTATGATGTTACCCTTAACCTTTCAGAAATCTACGCCTGGACCATCGATTTCTTCCGACTGGAAAAGGGGGATAAATTTAAAGTGATCTACAAGGAACGCTACATCAACGATAGCATTTATGCCGGGGCCGAACCTATTGAAGCTGCTTACTTTGAGCACAAAGGCAAACCCATCTATGCCTTCTCCTATGTTGCGGATTCCCTAAAACAGATAACCGATTATTTTGATGATGAGGCCAATAACCTCAGGAGTACTTTCTTAAGGGCACCCATTAAATTTGGGTATCGACTCTCTTCCAGATACGATCTTAAAAGAAGGATTGCTTATTATGGCTACAAGGTGAGGCCCCATAAAGGAACGGATTATGCTGCCCCAATAGGCACACCCATTATAGCGACAGCGGATGGGACGGTGACGGAGTCCACCAGAAGAGGAGGCAATGGAAGGTACGTAAAGATTAGGCATAACGGAACCTATAGCACCCAATACCTTCACATGAAAAAACAGAAGGTGAAAAGAGGTGAATTTGTACGACAGGGAGATGTAATCGGATGGGTTGGCATGACCGGAAATACAGGAGGCCCCCATGTATGTTATAGATTTTGGAAAAATGGCCGACAGGTAGATCCCTTAAGAGAAAAACTACCGGCGGCAGAACCAATTGCTGATTCCCTTCGAACAGATTATATGGCGTACATTGATCCGTTAAAGACAAAATTGGATTGCATTGAATATCTAATTCCTGAACCGGAACCAGAACCCGAAACCGAATTGCAGGAAAACCAACTAACCCTGAATCCTTAAAATGGCATTACCCAAAATCAACCCTACTACCACCCAAGCCTGGAAAAAACTTCAAGAACATTACCAAAATACGAAAGACACACATCTAAGAGAACTTTTTGCCGATGACGCCGGTCGTGGTCCAAAATTCACCCTGGAATGGGATGACTTCTTGGTCGATTATTCCAAGAACAGGATAACATCGGAGACCATTTCCTTATTAATGGAGCTGGCCGAAGAAGTTAACCTAAAGGCAGCGATTTCAAGTTATTTCGACGGGGATGCCATCAACCAGACCGAAGGAAGGGCAGTGTTGCACACCGCCCTAAGGTCCAAGCAGGGTGATGAAGTTCTTGTGGAAGGGAAGAATGTGGTTTCCGAAGTATATGCCGTTAAGGAGAAAATAAAGGGTTTTACCGAGGAGATCATTTCCGGTAAACGCACCGGATTCACGAACAAAGCTTTTACCGATGTTGTGAATATAGGTATTGGAGGTTCCGATTTGGGTCCGGCCATGGTTACCGAAGCTCTTACTTACTATAAAAATCACCTCAAAACCCACTTTGTAAGCAATGTGGATGGGGATCATGTACAAGAAGTGCTAAGGGAATTGGACCCGGAAACCACCTTGTTTGTGGTAGTTTCCAAAACATTTACCACCCAAGAAACCTTGAGCAATGCCTTAACCATTAAAAGCTGGTTTTTGCAGCATGCCAACGAAGCGGACATTGCCCTGCACTTTGCGGCAGTTTCGACCAATACGGAAAAAATAGCCGAGTTTGGAATCGATTCGACCAACGTATTCCCCATGTGGGATTGGGTTGGCGGACGTTTCTCACTTTGGAGTGCAGTAGGGCTATCTATTGCACTTGCAGTTGGTTTTGAAAATTTTGACCAGCTTTTGTCAGGTGCGCATGGCATGGATGACCATTTTAAAAACACTCCGTTCGAAGAGAACATTCCAGTTGTTTTGGCGATGTTGAGCGTTTGGTACAACAACTTTTATGGCGCTGAAACAGAAGCCATAATCCCCTATTCGCAGTATTTGGGTAGATTTTCGGCTTACCTACAGCAGGGGATTATGGAGAGTAACGGCAAAAGCATGGATAGGGCCGGTAATAGGACATCCTATGAAACAGGCACCATTATTTGGGGTGAACCTGGAACCAACTCCCAACACGCATTTTTCCAGTTGATCCACCAAGGGACCAAGCTTATTCCGGCAGACTTTATAGGATTCAAAGAATCCTTGCATGGGAATGTTGATCATCACAACAAACTCATGGCCAATTTCTTCGCACAGACAGAAGCCTTAATGAATGGAAAAACTGTAGGGGAAGTCAAAAAAGAACTGGAAGGGCAGAAGGTGAGCGGGGAACAACTTGAAACCTTGTTACCTTTCAAGGTTTTTGAAGGAAATAAACCTACAAACACCCTGCTCATCGAAAAGCTGAATCCCAAAAATTTAGGAGCGCTTATTGCGTTGTATGAACATAAAATCTTCGTTCAGGGTGTTATCTGGAATATCTTTAGCTATGACCAGTGGGGAGTGGAGTTGGGCAAGCAATTGGCCAAGACCATTTTAACCGAAATAGAGAATTCCACTATTGGTAATCACGATAGTTCTACATTTCATCTTTTGCAAAAATTTAAGAAGTAAATTAATAGGTTACCATTCTTCGGGAAAAAACCTAAATACTTGTTGGTCAGCTCGTTTTAAATGTTAATTTTATATTAACAAAAAAGCTCTTTTTTAACTTTTCC
>JBCCUY010000310.1:0-4222 GCA_039196145.1 Bacteroidota bacterium | reverse complement strand
GAGCATATTATTAAAATAATAAAATTCTTTTTATCCCGATGTTCTCGTGTACTCAGGGTGACATTTAATGTGCTAGACAGAACCACGAAATATAATTTTTGGCTCTATTATTTTCTTCTCAAAACTTAAGGTGTCTCTAGTTATCTGTGTCAACAATAATTCAAACGAACCGGATACCATTGAGGGGATGGATTGTTGTACCGTTGTCAGTTCTGGCTCACAGGCAATGCCCATGGGGTCATTGTCAAATCCGATGACCGCTACATCCCTTGGCACCTCCATTCCGTTTTTTTTTAAATATTTGATGGCACCAATCCCTATTTCATCCCTTACGGCCAATATTCCATCTGGTTTTCCCTTTAGTTCCATTAATTTTCTCGTATGCTCGAACCCGTCGTGCATAAAAAATCCTCCTTCAACGATCAGTTCATCCAGAATAGGTAAGTTGTGGTCATTTAGAGCCTGCTTATAACCCGCTAGGCGATCACGGAATATTTTATGGTGATAATGGGTCGAAATATAGGCGATGCGCTTTTTCCCGGATGTTATCATTGCCGTGACCGCATCATAGGCCCCTTGAAAATTATTCACCAAAACCTGTGGGGCTTGGGTCTCTTCTGGGGCACGATCAAAAAACACATATGGAATGTTCTCTTCCCTTAGCACATCAAAATGGCTCTCATGAACGGTATCTTTGGTGACGGATGCCACAACGCCTGCCACCCTATAACCAATTAGGGAATCAACGATATCCTTCTCCATACCCGGTTTTTCTCCAGATTGAAAAATCATGACCGAATATCCTTGGTCTTTGGCGGTTTCCATAAAGTCTGAGACAAACTTCGAAAAGAAATAAGGTCTTAGATCTGGGACAACCACGGCCAGAACATTACTTCGTTTATTTCTAAAGTCCTGTGCCAACCGATTGGGCTTGTAACCCAATTCCAATGCCTTTCTCTTTATAAGTTCCTGGGTTTCTGCTTTGACTGCTCCTGTATTTCTCAGGGCCCTAGATACGGTTACATGATGAATGCCCAGTTCTTTGGCCACGTCTTTTATGGTTATGGTGGTCTTCATAGAAAATCTCTGGTTGTAAATATATAATGCACACGTGAGCATTACAAAAAAAAGACCACATTTAACGTTACGCTGCAACGCTCCTATTTTAATGCGCGCCTACCTTACCCCCTCCCTTGGTCTACTTCGGTTGAACTCTGTAATAACTTCTCGGCCAAGGTTTGTCCCATAAAAAAAGTCCTAGCTATCGCTAAGACTTTTCCACTACTTTGTGGTCCCACCTGGGCTCGAACCAGGGACCCCCTGATTATGAGTCAGGTGCTCTAACCAACTGAGCTATAGGACCCGCAAAATTGCGGATGCAATATTACCATTTATTTTCCTTCATCGCAAGGTTTTGCAACCCTAAGCCTTTTTTATTTCCTGACAGAGCTCTACCAAAACACCATTGGTCCCTTTAGGATGCAAAAAGGCCACAAGCTTATTATCTGCTCCTTTTTTTGGTCTTTCATTTAATACGATAAAGCCCTCTGCTTTTAGTCGAGATATCTCCGATTCTATATCTTCAACAGCAAAGGCAATATGGTGAATCCCCTCTCCCTTCTTTTCAAGGAATTTGCCAATGGGGCTTTCGGACTTGGTAGCCTCCAGTAATTCAATCTTGTTGGGACCAGATTTGAAAAACGATGTTTTCACCCCTTCGGATTCCACTTCCTCGACTTTGTAATGCGGTACCCCCAGCAATTTAGCAAACAACGCATTGGATTCTTCCAAATTCTTTACTGCAATCCCGATATGCTCTATCTTATCCATATTTTTGATTTCAACGTTCTTGTTCTCGACATATAATAGTCAAAATTACACACAGTATTTCTTTCCAGTAATGAGGTTCGTCATTTATTCCGTTATTTTGCACCTATGGAAACACAAAGGCAGAAGAAAATAGCGGGAATTATCCAAAAAGACATTGCGGATATCTTACAGCGGGCCGCTACGGATGGGGGATTGAAGGGCACCTTGATTTCAGTTTCCAAGGTTTATGTAACCACAGACCTATCCATCGCGAAAATTTATGTTAGCATTTTTCCGAATAAAAGTGCGCGGCAATTACTAGAGGGCATAAAATCCAATCAGAGTCTCATAAAACATGAATTGGCCCAACGCACCAGAAATCAGCTTCGCCGAGTACCGGAGCTCAATTTTTATATTGACGATTCATTGGAATACATTAATCAAATAGATCAGTCCCTAAAAGGTGGGGAGAACCCAATAGAAAACAGGGACCTGCTGGATAAACGTAAGAAATCCTGATTTTGAACTTTCCCTTTTATATCGCAAAGCGCTATTTACGTTCCAAAAGCAGTCAAAATGCTGTCAACATCATCAATTTTATTACTTTTTTGGTCATCGTCATTGGCTCCGCAGCTCTTTTTATAGTACTTTCCGCCTTTGCCGGCCTTAAAACTTTCAGCCTATCCTTCACCAATAGCTTCGACCCAGATTTTAAAGCTTTACCAGTCACCGGCAAATACTTTTCCGTTACGCCGGAGGAAGAAGTGGCATTGCGAAACATCGATGGACTGACTTCCTATTCTAAAGAACTTGAGGAACGGGCATACCTAACTTTTAGAGAAAAAGGGGATTTTGCCTTTATCAAGGGAATCGATGAAAACTATCGAAAAGTTACCGGGGTGGACAGCACGCTTTATTTTGGAAGTTGGGGTGTTACTGAATACAACGGTGTAATGGGAATTGGGATTTACAATACCTTGGGAGTTCCTCTGGACAACTACCAAACGCCAATGATTATACTGGTTCCCAAACCCGGTAAGGGGTCCATTACACAGCAAGGCCTGAATGCCAAACCTTATAATGAGTTGCCCCTCGTGGTGAGTGGGGTGTACGCAGTGGAAGAGAATCTGGACAAAAAATACGTCTTTGCAAAGCTACCTTTGGTACAAGCGTTACTGGAAAAAGATAGTACCCAAGTATCCGGGGTAAACTTTAAACTAAGTGATGGGGTTGACTCAGAAACAGTACGTGCGGAAATAAAAACCGTATTGGGCGATAAGGTCCTTGTTCTTAACCGACAAGAACAGTACAGCACATTGTACAGAATGCTCAACACAGAAAATCTGGCCACCTATCTTATCTTCACCCTAGTTTTAATTATAGCTCTTTTTAATGTGGTTGGGGCCATTATAATGATGATTCTGGACAAGCAGAAAAACTCAAAGACCTTGTTTAGTTTGGGTGCCACCATCAAGGAACTTCGCACTATTTATTTTACCCAGGGCCTACTGGTGACCTTTTTGGGCGGACTTATCGGGGTTCTTATAGGATCGTTACTGATTGGATCACAGTTACTGTTCGGGTGGCTCAAAATCACACCTTCCTTGTCTTATCCGGTGGAGTACAATTTTATGAATGTTTTGGTGGTGCTGGCCACAATAGCGGTACTTGGCGTAATTTCCTCAAAAATTGCAAGCAGTAGAATCAGTAAAAGGTTGATTGCCTCTTAGGCAAACTGGAAATCTCCAAACTTTTCCAAAACCTCGTCAAAGGCAGCAAAGACATCTGCCGACTCATCGCTGGTCACCATTTTCATTCGGTATTCTTTAAAGTGGGGAATTCCTTTAAAATAATTGGTATAGTGTCTTCGGGTTTCAAAAACACCCAATTTTTCACCTTTCCAATCAATCGCCATTTGAAGATGGCGCCTAGCGGCACTCACCCGCTCTTCCATTGTTGGGGGTGCCAAGTGCGTTCCAGTTTTAAAAAAGTGCTTTACCTGGTTGAAAAACCACGGGTTACCAATACTCGCCCTCCCGATCATAGCTCCATCCAGCCCAAACTCATCCCGCATCTTTACAGCAGCCTCGGGAGTATCCACGTCCCCATTACCAAAAACAGGAATATGCATTCTTGGGTTGTTTTTTACCTGGGCAATTGGTTCCCAATTGGCAAAACCTTTATACATCTGCACACGTGTTCGACCATGGATGGCTATGGCTTTTATCCCCACATCTTGTAGGCGTTCTGCTACCTCAACGATCTTGATCGAGTCCGAATCCCAGCCCAAACGGGTCTTTACGGTTACTGGAAGGTGGGTGCGTTTTACAATTTCTTCAGTCAGCTTCACCATCAAAGGGATATCCCGAAGAATCCCAGCACCAGCATTTTTGCTGACCACTTTTTTAACCGG
>JBCCUY010000309.1:0-4241 GCA_039196145.1 Bacteroidota bacterium | reverse complement strand
TGATGGGGATATTTTGCAAATTGGGATTGTTACTGCTTAATCGGCCAGTAGCGGCAACAGTCTGCATATAGTCCGTATGAACGCGGCCACTATGTTTTTGGACTTCATTGGGTAAGGCATCAACATAGGTGCTCTTTAGTTTTGAAAGTCCTCTAAAATCCAATACGTTTTGGATGATTTCATGATCTTTGGCCAAATAGGACAGAACGTCCTCCGCGGTAGAGTATTGACCCGTTTTGGTTTTTTTGGGCTTGTCCACCAACTTCATTTTTTCAAATAGGATTTCTCCCAACTGTTTCGGTGATGCTATGTTGAACTCTACTCCTGCAGCATTGTAGATTTTTTGTTCAAGGGACTTTATATCGTTGTCCAGGTCATCCGAAAGGGAATTTAAAAAACCTTCGTCCAAGTTGATGCCTTCCGTCTCCATATCGGCCAGTACCCTGAGCAATGGCACTTCAATAGTTTCAAAAAGCTCGTCCGTTTTGGCTTCTGCCAATTCAGGTCTGAAATGTTGCGCTAATTGTAAGGTGATGTCGGCATCCTCGGAAGCATATTCCGTTTGCTTGTCCAAAGGGACTTGGCGCATGCTCAACTGATTTTTACCTTTTTTACCGATAAGTTCGGTAATGGATACCGGAGTATAGTTGAGGTAGGTTTCCGCCAGAACATCCATATTATGCCGCATATCCGGATTTATGAGGTAATGCGCCAACATGGTGTCAAAGAGTTTCCCTTTAACCTCAACCCCATAGTTTTTCATGACTTTTATGTCATACTTCAAATTCTGCCCAATTTTCTCAATCGTCTCCGACTCGAAAAAGGGTCGAAGTTGCTCCAAAATTACCATGACTTCATCCCGATTTTCGGGAATAGGGACATAAAACCCTTTTTTAGCTTCCCAACTAAAGGCAATACCCACCAGTTCTGCTTCCAAAGGATTGATGGATGTGGTTTCGGTATCAAAGCAAACTGAAGTCTGCTGCATGAGCTTTTGAATAAAAATATCTAACCCAAGTCCAGGGGACACACTTTGGTACAAATGGGGAACGTCGGTTACCGTATTTCTGCTGTTGGCATCCTTGATGGTGGCAGGGGCATCGGCAGGATTGGCACCAAATAGGCTGAATTGTCCACTGCCCGCTGCCTGAGGTTTTGCTGCGGTTTTTGAAGTTGAGGTTTCTACAGGTGCCGCCTCCGTCTCGTCAGAAAATATCTTGGCAAACTGTTCCTTAAGACGACGAAACTCCAATTCATCAAAAATCTGCTGCACCTTTCCAGCATCAGGTTCGGACATTTCATAATCGTCCGCATTGAAGGATACATCACAATCTATCTTGATTTCGGCCAATTTTCTGGAGAGTCTGCCCAGTTCGGCATTGGCCTCCACCTTTTCTTTCATTTTTCCTTTGAGCTGGTCCGTATTTGCCAAAAGTTCCTCCATGGAACCAAAATCCGCCAGAAACTTTTTAGCTGTTTTATCGCCAACTCCGGGAAGTCCAGGAATGTTGTCACTGGCATCACCCATCATCCCCAAATAATCGATGACCTGATCGGGCCGTTCCACTCCAAAACGTTTTTGCACTTCGGGAATGCCCCAAATTTCAATGCCATTGCCCATACGGGCAGGGCGATACATAAATATGTTCTCGGAAACCAATTGCCCAAAATCCTTGTCAGGCGTTACCATAAAAACTTGGTAGTCTTCCTTTTCGGCTTGCTTGGCCAGGGTTCCAATGATATCGTCCGCTTCATAACCTGCCAACTCCACCACAGGGATATTCATGGCCTTGAGGATATCCTGAATATACGGTATGGCAATCTTTATGGCATCGGGTGTTTCGTCCCTGTTGGCCTTGTAAGCTTCAAACAGTTCGGTACGCTCCACACTACCACCTTTGTCAAAACATACCGCTAAATGGTCCGGTTTCTCTCTTTTTATAACATCAAACAGAGAATTCACGAACCCCATTATGGCGGAGGTATCCATGCCTTTGGAATTGATTCTTGGATTTTTGAGCAGCGCATAGTATCCCCTAAATATCAAAGCGTAGGCATCTAGAAGGAAAAGACGTTTTTGATTGGACATGGTCAAAAATTTGAAGTATGAAATTAGACGTACGAATTACGTATTCGCAAATTTTGTTGAACAGTCTTTAAAAGTAGGGAAAAGTGATAATACTTTGGAATTACCCACCTTGATAAAAACTTTCCACGGTTTTGTTCTCATGCCCGTTTTCTGAGTATTCCCTGTACGTGAAACCGGGGTGAACGCAATAGCCACCAGTCTCGCCCTTTTTGTTGACTGCAATGAACCCTATCTGAAAATCCTTCCGACCTTCATTCTTTTTCATGATTCGCTTAACACCTTCTTCGCAGGCTTCCTGAGGAGATTTACCCTGGCGCATCAACTCCACAATTAAAAAACTTCCAACAGTCCGCACAACCTCTTCACCCACTCCTGTTGCGGTGGCACCGCCAACCTCATTGTCAATAAACAGTCCCGCACCGATGATGGGCGAATCGCCGACTCTTCCTGCCATTTTGTAGCCCATGCCGCTAGTAGTGCATGCCCCCGCAATGTCTCCGTTGGCATCTATGGCCAACATGCCTATGGTGTCATGGTTTTCTATGTTGATAATGGTCTCATATTTGGATGTCTTTTTCCACTCTTCCCATTCTTTTTTGGATTGTTTGGTGAGTAAGTTGGTTTTTTCAAATCCCTGCTCATAAGCAAACAGCTCCGCACCTACTCCGGCGAGCATTACATGAGGGGTTTCTTCCATTACTTTTCTTGCCACAGAGATAGGGTGTACAATATTCTCCATGCAAAGTACCGCCCCGCAGTTTCCATCTTTGTCCATAATACAAGCGTCTAGGGTAACCCTGCCTTCTCGATCGGGACGTCCTCCAATGCCAACGGTCTGGTTGTTTACATCCGCTTCTTCTACCTTCACCCCAGTTTCAACGGCATCGAGGGCGCTACCTTCCTTCTCCAAAACTTCCCAGGCTTTTTCGGAAGCATTCATAAAATTCCAAGTACAGATTACAATGGGTTTTACCGAATTGGTGATGGGTTGGACTATGGCTGCGTTCGATTTGGTGTTGCACGAGGCCAATACAGGAGCAGATAATAGTCCGGCCGTACTTAACCCGGATTTTTTAAGAAACTTTCTTCGTTGCATGCTTTGGATGTTTATTTTTAGGTCTGATAAATATAGGGATATGCTAGTAGAAGTCTGTGCCAATTCTTTGGAATCCGCCTTAAATGCCCAAGAGGCTGGGGCAGACCGAATTGAGCTTTGCTCCGAGCTTGGCGTGGGAGGGATTACCCCTTCAGCGGGTCTTTTGGAATTGGTGAAAAAACAACTTCAGATTCCAGTGCATGTGCTGATTCGCCCGCGAAGTGGGCACTTTTCTTATACGAATCACGAAATTGATGTAATGTTGGCTGATATTGATCACTGTCGTTCTTTGAGTGTTGAGGGTGTGGTTGTTGGTGCTTTAAAAAAGGATTTTACTCTGGATGACGATGTGATTAAAACATTTAAGCAAACAGCAGGGGATATGAAAGTGGTATTTCACAGAGCATTTGATTGGGTTGATAAACCTATAGCTACATTGGAGCAGCTTGAAAATATGGGTATCCATAGCATTTTGACTTCCGGTCAGACTGCCTCCGCAGTGGATGGATTGGAATTGCTCAAAGAATTGCATTCCGTTGCAAACAATGTGATCATTATGGCCGGAGGGGGCGTAGATCCGGAGAATGCACATAAGTTTAAAGAAATAGGGCTGCAAGCGGTACATCTTTCGGGAACGGTTTTGGGGGAATCAATTTCCTTGGAAGGTAAAATCCCCATGAATTCGAGCAAACATTTACGGGAAGACCGGTTGGCCGTAACAAAACCGGAAACCATTCGTCAAATGGTTCGGAGCGTTAAATAATAGTCAAAAGCTTAAGTTCCAGTATCTAAAAAAATATCTTTACAAAAAAAATGCATGCCTAGATTTTTAATAGTTCTTTCAGTTATTTACCTCGTTATGGCCTTTTATGGGCTACAAGGTTTTAAGACCCTATTCAAAAGTGTATGGGTACAGATTGCCTACGGTGTGTTTTTCTTGGCTGCTTGGCTCAACTTGATCAGTCGGGTGCTTAACTACACACCTGGTGATGGGGTCAGGGGGCAGATAGCGGTTGCCGGAGGAATTTTCTTTTCTTTTTTGATGTTGGCCCTGGT
>JBCCUY010000308.1:0-4245 GCA_039196145.1 Bacteroidota bacterium | reverse complement strand
TTTAGGTTGTTGGTTCTAAATCCTAATATCATAACTCAAAAAGCCGGGACTTTAGTACATTATTAAATTAATTAACAATAAAAAAGGCAACGTAGTAACTACATTGCCTTTAGGTTATTTTGTCTGTAGGAAAACTATCCCAACACTTCTTTTACTTTATCCGCAGCTTCCTGGAACTGAACCGCTGAATGCACAGCAAGTCCAGAATTGTCTATAATTTCCTTGGCCAATTCTGCGTTGGTGCCTTGGAGCCTGACAATGATAGGAACTTTTATGGCATCTCCCATGTTTTTGTAGGCATCAACCACTCCCTGTGCTACCCTATCGCAACGTACGATTCCACCGAAAATATTGATGAGAATTGCCTTTACGTTCGGGTCTTTCAAAATGATTCGGAAAGCCTCTTCTACCCTTTTGGCATCAGCGGTACCCCCAACATCCAAAAAATTCGCAGGTTCACCGCCAGCCATCTTAATCAAATCCAGTGGCCATGGCCAATCCGGCACCGTTCACCATACAACCTACATTTCCATCCAAGTCCACATAGTTCAGTCCAACCTCACGAGCTTCAACCTCTATCGGGTTTTCCTCCCGAAGGTCACGCATCTCGGCATAGGTCTTTCTTCTATATAAGGCGTTGTCATCTATGGATACCTTGGCATCAACAGCCATAATCTTATCATCAGAGGTCTTCAATACAGGATTGATCTCGAACAAACTGGCATCACTTTGCTCATAAGCCTTGTATAGGGCGGAAACAAACTTTACCATTTCTTTGAACGCCGTCCCTGAGAGACCGAGATTGAATGCTATTCGTCTTGCCTGAAACGGCAACAATCCCGTTGCGGGATTGATTTCTTCCGTATAAATTAGGTGTGGTGTCTTTTCGGCAACTTCTTCAATATCCATTCCACCTTCCGTGGAATACATTACCATATTTCTTCCAGAAGCCCTGTTCAACAACACAGACATATAGAATTCATTGGTTTCACTGTCACCCGGATAGTATACATCTTCAGCAATCAACACTTGATGCACTTTCTTACCCTCGGCGGAAGTCTGGGGAGTGATCAAGTTCATGCCAATTATACTTCCTGCCAATTCCTCCACTTCCTTCAGGTTTTTGGCCAACTTCACACCACCTCCTTTTCCACGCCCACCTGCGTGAACCTGAGCTTTTATCACATGCCAACCCGTCCCGGTCTCCTGTGTTAATTGTTTAGCGGCATCAACAGCTTCCTTGGCATTGCGAGCAACGATTCCACGTTGGATCCGCACACCAAAACTGGCTAAAATTTCTTTCCCTTGATATTCGTGAAGATTCATCTTTGAACTGACTTTAATTTGCCGACAAAAATAGGGAACGCCATTGACAAATTGAAGGTCAAAAGGAATTAATAGCCACAAAAGTGGCTTCACCACTTTTCATTGACCAATTCAAATGGGGTAATGCACGATTCTAATCCGAAAGTTTACCCTAACCCTTGAAGTTTTTGAAATCCAAAGGGTCGAAATTTTTAAAATGGCCATTCATTTCGATAAGGGTCTTGGTGCGATTGACCTCGGTCAGCACCGTTGTTGTGGTATCCAAATGCTTTTTTATGAACAACAACCTGTCAGTCTCCTTTGCTATTTGCAGCAACTCATACTCCTGTTCAAAGGAAAGTCCCATTTTATGCGCCAATGAAAAACTATTGAATTGTTTTGGTTCAATTTTAGTGAAGGGCACATCCATCAATTGGTATAAGGACTCCAGTTTGTCAAGAACTTCCTTGCGCAAGGCCTCATCCGCGGCATATTCAACGTCCAAAAACTCAATGTCGCCGCCCGCGTATAACTTACCTTCCAACTGTTGCTCAAAAGTTAGTACCCTAAAAACCTGTCTTGCCACACAAACAACATCCATCTCCCCTCCTTCATAAGTGGTTACCACCTCCACCAGTTGTACTTCCGTTCCAAAAGCTATTGTATTGTCTATAAATACGGGAACACCAAAGGTAATCGCCTCATTCCTGCAATCATTGATAAGCTGTTTGTACCGCTCTTCAAAAATGTGCAAGGGTACCGTCTCTCCAGGAAAGAAAACGGACTGTAAAGGAAATAGGGGTAATTTCATGCTGCTTATTTGCCTTAAATGTACAATGCCCATGGCTAAGGCACAAGCGTATATTTTGCTATGTTGTTATTTTTAAAACAAATTGTTATATTCTTATGAATTGAACTGATATTCTTGTTTGGATTGATTGTAAGGTTTAGATTTGTTTGAAAGATATTACAAGCCTATGAACTCCCTTAATTTATTGCAGGTTGCAGAAGAATTTGGTGCACCGCTCTACGTTTACGATGCCGAGAAAATATCCGCTCAATTTGAGCGTTTGACCAAGGCCTTTAAAGGTGTTGGCCAATTACGATTAAACTACGCCGCCAAGGCACTGTCCAATATTTCGATTCTAAGATTGATGAACAATCTGGGCACTGGACTTGATACGGTTTCCATTCAAGAGGTAAAATTGGGGCTCATGGCCGGATTCAAACCAGAATCCATCATATATACCCCAAACGGGGTCTCTTTGGAGGAAATTGAAGAGGCTGCAGCTCTGGGTGTTCAAATCAACATAGACAATCTTTCCATTCTGGAGCAATTTGGAAGCAAGCATCCCGATGTGCCTGTTTGTATTCGAATCAATCCACATGTAATGGCCGGAGGGAACTCCAATATTTCTGTTGGACACATTGACTCCAAATTTGGTATTAGCATTCATCAGATTCCCCATCTGTTGCGTATTGTTGATTTGACACAAATGAACATCAACGGAATCCATATGCACACGGGAAGTGATATTTTGGACATCGACGTATTCCTTTACGCCTCCGAAATCTTATTCGAAACGGCCAAAAATTTCAAAAATTTGGACTTTATAGATTTTGGGAGTGGGTTTAAGGTACCTTATAAAGAGGGAGATATCCAGACCAATATTGAAGAATTAGGTAAAAAGCTAACTACAAGGTTCAACCAATTCTGTGAAGAATATGGTAAAGCACTTACGCTTGCCTTTGAGCCTGGTAAGTTTTTGGTGAGCGAAGCGGGTTACTTCTTGGCCAAGGTAAATGTGGTGAAACAAACCACCTCCACGGTCTTTGCAAGTGTTGATTCCGGCTTCAACCATTTAGTCCGACCAATGTTGTATGGTGCTGCCCACGAAATCGTTAATATTTCAAATCCCAAGGGAAGGGAACGCTATTATTCTGTTGTGGGTTATATTTGTGAAACGGACACTTTCGGGAGCAACCGAAGAATCAATGAAATTTCTGAAGGAGACATTCTTTGTTTCAAGAACGCCGGGGCCTATTGTTTTACCATGTCGAGCAATTACAACTCGCGCTACCGTCCAGCGGAAGTGCTATGGTATAAAGGCAAGGCGCATCTTATTAGGGAACGGGAGACATTCGATGACATTCTAAGAAATCAGGTGGACGCAAAAACCTTGTTTGAACGACCAAAAGCCGAGGCGATAAAATAGTATGGATGTATTGGCCATATTGATTTCGATTATTCTGATTGTATTGGCTATACTTCATTTTTTTTGGGCATTATATGGCATTAAAGAACCTGAAGCCGTTGTTCCAACTCCATTGGGAAGCAATCAGGTAAAAACTCCCAATAAAATTATGGCTGCGCTTGTTGGCATTATTTTGCTGGGATTTGCCTTTGTGTTCATCAATAAGATCATCAATTATGTTGATTTCGGATGGTTGCGCTACGTTTCCATCGGAGTTGGTGTCATTTTTATCGTGCGGGCTTTTGGGGATTTTAAGTACGTAGGCTTTTTCAAGACCACCAAAAACAGTAAATTTTCTGCACTGGATACCCGATATTATTCACCATTGTGTATGTTAATGGGGGTCCTCATTCTACTTCTGGAATGGTTGGGTTAACACTATTTTGGCATAATTTTCGTTAGTTTTGTTAGGGTCGACAGACCAAACCCCATAAAATCCAAGGAATGATGCGTGCAGATTTTACCTACCTAACCCGATTTTTTTTAATTCTCTTTTTATTTTCAGGGACTATTTCCCAAGCCCAAAATGTAGAATGGCTTAGCTGGGAAGAAGCCGTAGAGCGCTCACAAAAGGATGCCCAGCCCAAAAAGCTTTTTATTGATGTCTATACGGATTGGTGCGGATGGTGCAAGAAAATGGACAAGGATACTTTCCAAAATCCCGAGGTAGCAGCCTATATGAAAG